>JASFUT010000417.1:0-3006 GCA_050050175.1 Chromatiales bacterium | reverse complement strand
CGGTTGACCTTGCGGGGCATGCCCTGGGTCGCCTGGAACAGGGCCTCGACGGCGGGGGGCTCGAACAGCGGCAGCTCGCAGCCGGCCAGGCGCAGGCGGTGGGTGAGGTACTCGGGCAACTCCTCGCGGGTGAGGCCCGAGAGGTGGTAGCGCACCACGATGCGCTGGGCAAGCGACTCGTGCACCGCCATGGACAGGCGCCGGCGTAACTCCGTGAGCCCGACCAGGAGCAGGCAGAGCCGATTGTCCGAGTCCATGCGGTAGTTGGTGAGCAGACGTAGATCCTCCAGCACCTCGTTTCGCAGGTGGTGGGCCTCGTCGACGATGAGCACCGGGCGCTGCTTGGCCTCCAGGGTAAGCCGAGTGATCTCGGTGCGGATGACCCGGAAGGCGCTGGCGCGGTTGCGCTCGGTGGGCAGCCCCAGCTCCCAGCCGATGGACTTATACATGTCCATGACGTTGCCGGTCGACAGGGGCACATAGAAGACCCGATAGAGCCCCGGATGCAGGGACGAGGCGACCTTGCGGCAGACGGTGGTCTTGCCGGAGCCCGCCTCGCCGGTGACGAGCCCGATGGCGCGCAGCTCCAGCAGATGCTTGAGCCGCATCTCGGCCTCGGTGAGGGTGGCGGAGGCGAACAGCGCCTCGGGCTCGGGGGTCAGATCGAAGGGGAAGGCGGTTAGGGCGAAGTGCTTGCGGTACATCAGCGCTCCTCCTCGCCCTCGTCGGAAAGGTCACGCAGCCGCAGAGCCGAGGCCGGCGGTTCGGGCACCGGGCCCTCGACATTCAGCGTCCAGGACGGGCGGTGGCGCTTGATGAAACAGTTGGCGTAGAGATCCACGGGACGGGCGGGACCGATGAACCGGCCCTGGTGGCAGACCTGCACGGGCCGGCCCGCCGGGGCCGAGGGGTCATAGCGCAGCACCACCGTCTCGCCCACCAGGGCGGCGTCGACCTCGTAGAGCACCCCCTCGAGGCTCACGGTGCGGTCTTTCTGGACCCTGCGCTTGGTCTCGAACAGGAAGAGCTCGTCGAGATCGAGTCCGGGCTCGGGGAAGCGCACCTCGGTTGCACACTCGGCCCAGCGTTCCAGGGGCGTTTGCCCGTCGAGCCCGCGGTGAGGCGTGTGGTGATATTCTCCCTCGACCCAGGCCCACAGACGGCGGTTCAGCGCCTCGAGGCTGCGGGTATCGTCCGCGCTCAAGCGAGTCAGAAGCGCCGCGCGCAGGGTCTTGAAAAAGCGCTCGATCTTCCCCTTCCCCTGGGGTCGGTAAGGCCTGGCGTGGATCAAGGCGACACCGAGCTTGGCGCACACGAGCGCCAAATGATGGGAACGGTAGTTGGCCCCGTTGTCCACGTAAAAACGCTCCGGAAAGCCTCTTCGGAGAATCGCCTGCTTGAACACCGGCAGGAACGCCTGGGTGTTCTCCGAGCGGGCGAAGGCGGCGTAGGGGACCACCCGGGTGGCGTCATCCAGGCAGGCGATGAGATAGGTCTTGCGCCGCACGCGCCCTTCCACCGTGACGGGCGGGCCGTGCATCACGTCGCTCATCCAAAGCTCTCCGGCCCGGGCGAAGGCGAAGCGCCGGCGGTCCTGGTCGCTGGGCTCGTCGGGGCGCTTGTGCATCAGGCCGTGGCTGGCGAACAGCCGATGCACGGTCGACGGGGGCAAGTGATGCCCCTCGGGCACTACCCCGGAGGCGCGGGCCTCGGCGATGGCCAGGCGCACCGACAGGCCCGGGTTGGCCTCCTTGATCGAGAGCAACGCCTCGGCGATGGCCGCCGAGAGCGCCCGGGGGGTGCCGCGGTCGGCCCGGGGCTTCGGCAGCAAGGCCTCGAAGCCCCCCTCGCGGTAGCGCTTGAGCCAATCGCGCAGCGTCTCGGCCGCCACGCGGGTGCGCGAGGAGCCGGGAATGACATGGTCCTGGGCGGCGATGGCCTCCAGGCGCCGGTACAGCCCGGGGGTGCCCGGCGGCAGGCGCACGAACTCGGCGATCAGGCCGTAGCGAAACAGCGCCACCTGATGGGGAAGATCGGTATCGGGTTCACTCATGGGGCGGGGTCTCCTCGGATCGGGTGTGATCCGGGACACTACGCCCCCCGCGGCGGCGGGTCCGGCCCCACTCGGTGTTGGAATGACCCGGGCGGGTCACCGCCGCGGGCGGGCCGGGGAGCCAATCCGAGCGGCGCAGGCAGCCCCGCCAAGTGCATGGCGGCCACGTCGCGCAAAGCCAGCAAGACCCCCTCGACCCCGAGGCAAGGACGAAACCCCGAAAGCGTCGGCGCACAAGCGAGGAATCGATCGGGCATCAGTCCCTTGAGCAGATGCAGGGCGGCGTAGACCGCCTGGAGGCGACGGCGCAGCCAGCGCAACGCCCCCGGCAGCTCGATATCCGGGCGCAGCCCATCGGCAGCCGCCTCTCGGCTCGCGGCCTGCTCGGCCACCGTGACCGCCGCCTCGACCTCTTCCAGGGTCCCGGAGAGCCGGGCGGCGAGACAGTCGGGCAGCAGGCTGAAGGTGCAATGGCCCTCCCGGCAATACCAGCGGGCGATCCGCGTCCCGGGCGGAGAAACCCGCTCATAGGTGCCGTGGCGAGCCAACGAGCAACCGCCGCCCGGATGCAGCGGACAGCGCTCCAGCCTTGCCTCCCGCCAGGCCTGTCGACTAACGTATTGAATGCTGGTGAGGCGAATCGAATAGCGAAGCTGCACCGGCCACCGGCCCGCACGGCGGCCACCGTGGCGGGCCACTCCTATTCTCGGGGGAACCCGTCTCAGTATGGACACCCAGCCTATGGCCGCCCACCCTCCGGTGGGCTCGCTGAAGAAAAACACCCCGACCGCTTCCCAGACTGCGCCATCGCCTCCCTACTTCCGGTGGTGATACACACCGGGATCGAACTGGCGGTGATCAGCGTTATATCGTTGGGAACGACACTCGGGGGTCAGATCGAAGGGGAAGGCGGTTAGGGCGAAGTGCTTGCGGTACATCAGCGCTCCTCCTCG
>JASFUT010000416.1:0-3020 GCA_050050175.1 Chromatiales bacterium | reverse complement strand
GCGCTGCAGCGGCTCGCCCTCGCTGTCGGCAACCTCCCGAATGGCGCGCAGCGGCGCCCGGAACCCCCCCGCGGCCAGCGTCTGGTACATCTGGGCAACCTCCAGCGGCGAGAGGGACACCGCGCCGAGCAGCATGGACGGGTAGGGATCGAAAGGCCGGCGCACGCCCAGGCGCTCGAGGGTGTCGGCCACCTCACCGAGCCCGACGTCCATCCCCAGGTGCACGGTCGCCAGGTTGTAGGAGCGGGCCAGCGCCCGGTGCAGCGGCACGCGCCCGTGGGTCTCGCGGTCGTAGTTCTGGGGTGTCCAGACGCTGCCGTCGGCACCCTTGACCCGCACCGCCGCATCCTCGACGGCGGTGATCAGGCTGTAGTCGTGGGGCCGTGACAGGGCGGTCAGATAGACTGCGGGCTTGACCAGGGAGCCGATGGGCCGTACCGCCTCCACCGCCCGATTGAAGCCTGCATAGCGGGGATTGCGCCCCCCCACCACCGCGAGCACCTCGCCGCTCTGGGATTCGGCGACCACCGCGGCGCCCTCCAGGACCCCGCCTTTCATCCCGTGATCCGCCTCCAGCCGGTCGAGACCGTCGGCCAGCTCGCTCTCCGCCTGATCCTGTACCCAGGGGTCGAGCGTGGTGAAGATGCGCAGCCCCTCCGAGGTCAGGTCCTCTTCCCGGTAGTCCCGGTGCAGCTGGCGGCGCACCAGGTCCAGAAAGGCGGGGTAGCGTCCCCGGCCCCTGCCGCGCACATCGGTCACCCCCAGGGGCTCACCCTCGGCGCGACGCGCGGTCCCGGAATCAATGAACCCCTGCTCGGCCATCTCGCGCAGGACCAGGTCGCGGCGCTCCCGGGCGCGCTCCGGATGGCGACGCGGATCGTAATAGGAGGGCCCCTTGGCCAGGGCCACCAGCAGCGCCTGCTGGCTCAGGTCGAGCTCCTCCAGGGGACGATTGAAGTAGAACTGGCTCGCCAGGCCCAGCCCGTGGATCGCCCGGGACCCGTCCTGCCCGAGGAAGATCTCGTTGGCGTAGGCCTCAAGGATCTCGTCCTTTGCGTAGTGCAGCTCGAGAAGCACGGCCATGGCCGCCTCGTTGAGCTTGCGCCACAGGGTGCGCTCGCGCGTCAGGTAGAAGTTCTTCACCAGCTGCTGGGTCAGGGTGCTCCCGCCCTGGACCACGCGTCCGGACCGGATGTTGGCCCAGAGGGCGCGCCCGATTGCCCAGGGATCCACCCCGTGGTGGTCGAAGAAATGCCGATCCTCCACCGCCACCAGGGCCTGCACCAGGGTGTCCGGAAGGTCCTCCCGCCGCACCAGGACCCGGTCTTCGTTGTGGGAGGGATAGATGCTCCCCGCCATGGGCGGCTCGAGCCGCACCAGCGCCAGAGGCTCACCGGTGCCGCCGTCCTTCAGTCCCTTGAGCAGACCGCCGTCGAAGCGCAGCTCCAGGTTACGGGCCGGCTCGCTGCCGTCCCAGAAGGTGAATCCACGGGTGCGCACCAGGAACCTGCCGCGGTACCCCGAGTACTCCCCCGGTCGGTCCGGGTGCTCGGTGCGGCGATAACCCAGGCGGGCCAGCTCCCGCGCCAGCTGCTCGGTGCTGATCTCCGCCATGGGATAGAGCTCGAGCGCCCGGGCGTACACCCGCGCGGGCACCGCCCAGCGCTTGCCCTCGAACTTCACCCGCACCTGCCGGTCCAGGTGGGCCATGTAGACGGCGCCCGCCACGAGCAGCAGCAGACCCAGCGCGAGCAGGCGGGCGGTCCAGGAGTGGCCTCGCCGTCTCGGTGCGGGTCTGCCTTTGGCGGGCTTGCGTCGATCGGGTCGGCGGCGGGAGGCGCTGCGTCTTGCCATCGATATCCGCGGGTGTCCGGGGGCGCGTTCGGGACCGAAACCTTAACATACGAATCCCCGGGCGATTCGTGCGCGACGTCCGCTTGCCGGCAAGCGCGCGGCCGTCAGGCGACGAGGCCGGCGCGGCGCAGCCAGGCGCCGTAGATCTGGTCGGCGCTGCGGTGCAGCGCAGCCAGGCGTTCATCCAGACGCGCGGTTATGGCCTCCGCGTCCTGCACGCAGGGGGTATCGGCCCGGAGATCGCTGCCGTAGAGCCGAATCCAGTTGCGGATCATCTTCTCGGTCATCTCCAGGTGGAACTGCAGTGCCAGATGAGGACCCAGGGCGAACCCCTGGCTGGCGAAGCAGCGGCTCGCGAGGAGCGCGCGGGCCTCGGGCGGGAGCGTGAAGGTGTCCGCGTGCCAGTGGAACGCCTCGATGGCGGAGGGCAGGCCGTCCAGCCATCGGCCGCAATCGCAGCCCTCCACGCGATGGACGGGGTGCCAGCCGATCTCCATGCCCCGTTCGCCCCGGAAGACCCGTCCGCCCAAAGCCCTGCTCATGAGCTGGGCGCCGAAGCAGATTCCCAGCACCGGGATGTCGCGCTCCACGGCGCCGCGGATGAGCGACAGCTCCTGGCCTATCCAATCCAGCGGATCGTTGACGCTGCCGGCGGCGCCCATGAAGACCAGGCCCGGCACCCCGTCCAGGTCCATCGGCACCGGAATGCCCTTGTCGACGCACACCAGCTCGTAGGCCACCCCCCGCCGGTCGAGGAAGGTGCCGAGATACCCCGGCCCCTCGCAGCTGCGATGACGGAAGATGCGAACGGGCGGCGCGTCGACGTGGCTCTGCGACTCGGTGGACATGCGCCAATCAGGATACACGAGGGACGACCGCCGCCGAAGGCCGGGCCCGTCCACCGGCGCCGTCGCGGCTGTGGTGCATGGCACCAGCGAAGGAATATATCTCATCCTGAGATCCATATTTACTTTATTAAACTTTATGCCATAGTTAAGTTAACTTTGTTATCTCAGCGCCAGCCAAATGTCCGTTCCGCGCCACGGCTGTCCCTATTGCGGGGGCACCATGCGAATCAGCAAGCTCACCTGCGAGGACTGCGGGGTGGCGGTTGAAGCCACATTCGCCACACCCCGCCTCTACAGGTTGGGCGTGGAAGAGCAGCG
>JASFUT010000415.1:0-3034 GCA_050050175.1 Chromatiales bacterium | reverse complement strand
TCGATCACGAAGACGATCGGTTCATCCGACACGGGCACATCTCCTTTGTCGCAGGATCCGCGGCCGGAACAGGCTCGCGTGTCGGGCGGGTGCCGCCGGGTCCTGAAGGATAAGGATAGTGCAGGTCGGGCCTCCGCCCTGCGGATATTGCCGCGGAGGCGATGCATGATCTCGCGCTCCCGCCGGGTGAGGCGCCTGAGCCGCTGAACAGGATGACGGGCAGCCGTACGCCCCTCTGCCCGACCGCTCTCTGGACACCCAGGCCGCTCGTCTGGGGCATTCGCAGGTCTGCGGGGATACAGCCGCGGGTCGCCGGGGTGTCAGGCATCGTGAGTGTCGTCCCATCGACCAGCCGTACGGGGCGCCCACGCCAAAGCCACGGTGGGGGGGCGCCTGCTCGGTCGCCCGTCGGGCCGAGAAGGTGGCCAAGCTCGAGACCATCTCCAGCGGCAGTGGCTGGCGTGCCCGGCAGCACGCCCCCTTGGCCGTGCTGCACACCCACAGTGCACCGGCCGGACGCTGGGTCGCGCTGTCATCGACGGCGTTCTGGCAGGAGCGATCCGCCCCGGGGCCTGGGCCAGGATCTCCGCCGTCGGGAACAGCCGTTCTCGGCGCTCGGGCAGCACCGACTCGACCGGTCACGCAACTCGGGGCCGGTGACAATATCGAAGAATGGGCAGGAATCGGTCTTGGCTGCGTGCGTACGACAACGGAGCTGTTGTCGCGCAGGGGGACTGTGATGCAGAGGCATCGAGGCCGGTCCCTGGGGGATGGCTGTTGGTTTGGCGATTCACCGCTTATCACCCACGCCAGCCTATGTGCCTCAGTCGTCACCCGGTTAGCCTCAAGGCAGCGCCATTCGGGCCAGACCCGATCTCCGGGCCACCGAACGGCTGCGGGTGTCGCTGCTGAGCCCGTCGATCCCGTCGGAGAAGAACCTCTCGACGCATCAGGCGGACGCGGGGCTTCGCTCTGCTCAACCCGGTCGACGGGGCCGCGCCGCAGGCCGACGCCCGCGTCGGACGAAGCCCGCCCCGGTCTACTGTCCACCGCTTCCCGACGTAATCGCCTCGAACCCCGCGACCACGTCCAGCAGCTCGGCGGTGATGGCATCCTGGCGCGCGCGCCGGTAACGGGCGGCCACCGCCTCCAGTCGCTCGTCCAGGTTGCGCTCGGCGGACTGCATGGCGGCGAGGCGGCTGGCGTGCTCGGCGGCCAGGGACTCCGCGCAGGCGCGGAACAGGGTGACGAAGAAGTACTGGCGCAGCAGCGCGGATAGCAGCCGGCCGCGCTCCATGGTGAAGCACGGCAGCCGCCGTGACGGCCAGCGTCGCTCCCCGGCGCCTTGCAGGCCCTGCAGGTCCGGCGGCAGGAGCTGCACCTCCACCGGACGGTAGCCGCCGCCAGCGTCCGGGCGGTTGTGGAACAGGCGCACCACGCCCACGTCGTGCTCGCCCTGCCAGCCCTCCACCGTCTCCAGCACCTGGCGGACCGTGGTGGCGATGCCCGCAGCGGAGCCCGGGGTCCAGAGAACGGGATCGGGCACCAGGCCCTCATGCTCCAGCAGGGCGGCCGCGCGGGCGCCCACCGCCAGGAGGCGGCGGTCGCGCGCGGTTCCGGGCAGCTCCGGGAGGCGCTGGATCACGTATTCGGCGACGTCCTCGTTGAAGCGCCCGCACAGCCCGTGATCCGAGCTCAGCACCACGCCGCCCGCACCGGCCCGCTCCGGGGAGCCTCCAGCGGGGGTCCGGGCGCGGTCCAGGACCACCCGCAGGCCGAGCTCCACCGTCCGGTAGTAGTCCCCCAGGGCGTCGAGCGCGGACTCGTACTGCCGGATGCTCACCGCAGACAGGGACTTCATGGTCTTCACGATGGAGCGCAGGTCGTCCAGGCCCTCGATGCTGCGCAGAAGCTGCTCCGGGGTCTCCATCGCCCGCCTCAGCCAGGGTCCCCGGCGCCGGCGGCGCCTTCGGATGCGCCGCTGTCCGTCCCCGCATCGATACCCTCCAGGGCGTTCCGGCCCGCGCGGGTCAGACGCTCCCAGTCTCCGTCGCTCAGCTCTTCGCCCCGATCGATCCGGTCGCACAGCTCCGAAAGCTCTGAGGCGACCCGCTCGCGAACCGCCGCCTCGGCCCGGCTCACGCCGTCGAGCGGCAGGTCGTCGAGCAGCCCTTGGCTCACCGCGTGGAGCGCGGCGATCTGCTCCGCGGCCCTCAGGGGGCTGTGGCGGTCCTGCTTCAGGACCTCGCGCACCCGCCGACCGTGCTCGATCGTGCGCCGGGTGTCCTCGTCCAGACGGGTGGCGAAGCGGGCGAAGGTCTCCAGCTCCTCGAACTGCGAGTACGCAAGGCGCAGATCGCCGGCCACCGCACGATAGGCGGGCAGCTGGGTCTTGCCGCCCACCCGCGACACGGAGCGTCCCACGTCCACCGCCGGCATGAGGCCCTTGCGGAACAGCCGGGGCGAGAGATAGATCTGCCCGTCGGTGATGGAGATCAGGTTGGTGGGGATGTAGGCGGAGATGTCCTCCGCCTGAGTCTCCACGATGGGCAGGGCCGTGATGGACCCGCCGTCGAGCAAGTGAGTGGCGCGCTCCAGCAGGCGCGAGTGTACGTAGAAGATGTCGCCCGGGTAGGCCTCCCGCCCGGGCGGGCGGCGCAGCAGCAGGGACAGCTCGCGGTAGGCCCGGGCGTGGCGGGTGAGGTCGTCGTAGACCACCAGCACGTCGCGCCCGCGCTCCATGAAGAACTCGGCCAGGGTCATGGCGGCGTAGGGGCTGACGAACTGCAGCCCGGGCGGGTCCTCGCCCGAGGCCACCAGGACCACGCTGTGCTCCATGGCCTCGAAGCGGCGCAGGTCGTCCACCACCCGGGCCACCGCGGTGCCGCGCTGGCCGATGGCGCAGTAGATGCACACCACCCCGGTGCCGCGCTGGTTGATGATCGCGTCGACGGCGATGGTGGACTTCCCGGTCTGCCGGTCCCCCAGGATGAGCTCGCGCTGGCCCCGCCCGATGGGAATCAGCGCGTCCACC
>JASFUT010000414.1:0-3040 GCA_050050175.1 Chromatiales bacterium | reverse complement strand
AGGCCCAGAAAGCGCCCCTCGTCGTCGACGACGGGGAGGTTGTGCACCTGGTGCTTGCACAGCCGGTACAGCGCCTCGGACACCTTCATGTCTGCGGGCGCCGTGATCGGGTGGCGCGACATCAGCGTCTCGGCGGTCATGGCCGTGGTCACTCCTGGTCGGTGATCCCGCACCCGTCCCCTGCGCCGAGGCGGTGGACCGGGCGATGAAGTGCGGATTCGGCGGCTCCCGTGGGTCCTGGTCCCCTTGCCGCCTGGGTGTCGCGAAGACGCGATCTGGCGCACAAGGGTAGGCCAGGAGAATTCCCCGGGCAACATGCGCATTTCGTGCGGTGCACGGCAGGGCCGCGCTCAATCGTCCGAAGGTCTCCCGCCAGGGGGTCGCGTTCGGCTGCGCCTGGGCGGCGGGGTCGAAGCCCCCCGGCAGCGGGCATGGAGCCAGGGTCGGTGCCGCGCTAGCCGGGCAGCCGCAAGGCGACCTCGACGCCTTCGGTGGTGCTCCGGGCCTCCACGGTGCCGCCGTGGAACTCGGCGATCAGCCGCACCAGGTAGAGGCCCAGTCCCAGGTGCACGTCCTCCCGGTCGCCCTCGCTCCGAAAAGAGACCATGGACTGGAAGACCTCCCGCTCCATGCCTTCGGGGAGCCCGGGCCCGCGGTTGGCCACCGCGAGGCGCACCTGGTCCCGGCCGGGCTCGAGGAGCAGACGCACGGCGGTCCCGGGCGAGCGGAACTCCAGCGCGTTGCTCACGAGCTTGTCAAGGGCCTGGGCGATCAGGTCCGGGACGGCCCGGACCTCCACCTGCGCCTCCGGGACCCGGGTTTCGAAGCACACCCCGGGATGGGCGGCGCCGTAGCCGTCGGCCGCCGCTCGCACCAGTGCGGCCAGGTCGAAACGCTCGTGCTCGGCATGCGCGAACACCTGCTCCAGGCGGGTGGCCTCGCGCATGCGCTGCAGGATCAGCGCCAGGCGCTCGCCGCCGGTGCGCGCGCGCTCCAGATAACGGGCCCGCTCGCCGGGGTCGGCCGTCTGCTCCAGGTTCTCCAGGGACGAGCGCACCACGGTGAGCGGCGTGCGCAGCTCGTGGGCCAGTCGCGAGGCCATGGCCTCGAGGTAGTCGTTGTACTGTCCCAGGCGGTCCAGCACGCTGGAGAAGCTGCGGTTGAGGTCGCCTATCTCGTCCAGGGACCGGCTCGCGGGCAGTCCCTCCAGGATGCGCCCGTCCGGGGTCACGGCCCGCTCCACCCGGTTGCGCAGGCGGCGTATGCGCCCCGTCAGCAGGGTCGCGTAGCCGAGGATGGCCATCGCCGTCACCGCGAACAGTATCAGGCTGATCACCAGCAAGCGCTGCAGGGCCCGGTTCTGCAAGGCCAGGATGGCATCGGTGGTCTGCTCCACCAGCACCGCCCCGAGCACGCCTGCGGGCGCGCGCACCGGGGCGGCGGCCGAGACGATCGCGGCTTCGCCCTCCGGCGTGCGGCGCCGGGCGGTGGCGATGCGCCCCTCCAGCGCGGCCTGCACCTCGGCCCCCGCCAGGCGGGCGGCTCCGTCCCGGTCGTCCGACGGGTCCCCGGCCGGGCCCGGGAGCATCCGGCGCAGCAGCATGCCGACCACCGGATAGGGGGGCTCGTCCCCGTCTGCGGCCGGTCGCGGCGCGGGGCTGCCCCGCTGGGCCAGAACCCGGCCGCGACGGTCAAGCACCCAGACCCGCGCGCTCTCGTGCTCCAGGCTGTCGATGATGCGCTCGATGGCCGGAGAGGGCGTGACGAGCAGACCGAGGTCCTGGATCCGGCGGGTGCCTGCGGTGCCCACCAGGCTCTCGATCCGCCCGCCGGCGGGATCGTCGACGTCGGCCACGGCAAAGGCCAGGCGCTCGCCCACCAGGGAGCGCGGAATGCGAAGCTCCAGCGTGTAGCCGTCCGCGGTTTCCTGCCACTCGCCCTTGATGAGGACCTCGGGCCGCACCGGGATGGGGTCGTCGCGTCGCTCGCCCATCAGGTGGGCGTTCACCCAGCCGGGGGCATAGGTGGCCAGCTGGTAGCGGGCCAGTGACCCGTCGGGCCGCTGCAGGGCGATCTCCAGGTGGTCGCCCTGGTCCAGGCGGCGGCTGCCGGGGGGGCGGTACACCACCCGGTCGTCGTGGATCTGCAGGAGCACGTACAGGTGATCGCCGCGCTGGCCCAGCAGGTGGCGGAACCACAGGTCCCCCTCCTCGGCCGGATCGGCCCGGCGCAGCGCGTGCTCCGGCCCGTAGGTCTCGGCGTTGCGCAGGTAGGGGGTCCAATCGTCGGTGTAGCCGTCGAGCTGAATCGCGGACTCCAGGGGCAGCACGTAGAGGTGGCGGGCCGAGGCCAGGGTGTCGAGCAGGTCGATCTCCGCGCGGAACAGCTCCGGGCGGTTGTTGAGCACAGCGGCGACGGATTGGGCGGTCCCGAGCAGGACGCTCTCCTGGGCCTGTCGCAGGAAGCGCTCGATCTCCTCGATGTAGCGGTAGCCCGCCCAGGGGATGGCGGTCAGGGTCAGCGAGAGCAGGAGCAGCTTGAAGCGCAGGCTGTGGTGGAACCGCCGTCGGCGCGGGGGCGGGTCAGCCATGATGGGCCCGCCAGCGGTAGCCGGCTCCGTAGACCGCTTCGATGGCGTCGAACCCCGGATCAAGGGCCTGGAACTTGCGGCGGATGCGCTTGACGTGGGTGCTGATGGTCGCGCCGTCCACCAGGATGCTGGCCCGGTCCATGAGCTGGTCGCGGCTGCGGACATGGCCCGGATGCTCGGCCAGGGCGTGCACCATCCACAGCTCGGTCACCGTCAGGTCCACGGCCATGCCGCGCCAGCGCGCCGTGAGGCGGTTCAGGTCCAGCTCCAGGTACCCGGCCGCCAGCAACCGGTCGCCGTCCCCGGGCTCGCGCAGCGCCTCTACGCGCCGGAACAGCGCGCTGATGCGCGCGCTCAGGTGGGCGAGGCTGATGTCCTTGGTGAGGTAGTCGTCCGCTCCCAGGCGCAGGCCCGAGACCGCGTCCAGGTCGCTGTCACGCGCGGTGAGGA
>JASFUT010000413.1:0-3049 GCA_050050175.1 Chromatiales bacterium | reverse complement strand
ATGGCCGAGGCCGCCGGCAGGGACGTGCTCATCGTCACCGGGGGACTCGGCTGCGCGCCGATCGTCTCGGTGATCAACTACATCGAGCGGCGCCGGTCGGACTATGGACAGGTGACTATTCTGCAGGGGGTCAAACACTCCAATGACCTGATCTGGCGCGAGCGCTACGAGGCCTTCACCAGGTCACCCGACACCAAGGTGCTGATGGCGGCCGATATCGTCTCCGAGGGCTGGAAGGGCGTGGAGGGACCGGTCACCGCGCTGTTCGAGGGGCTGCAGATCGACGCCTCCCGGACCCTGGCGATGATGTGCGGCCCCGAGCGCATGATGCAGGCCGCCGCGAGCCTGCTCCATCTGCGGGGCCTGCCCGACGAGTCGATGTACCTGTCCATGGAACGCAACATGCGCTGCGGCCTGGGCCACTGCGGACACTGCCAGATCGGTCCGCTGTTCTGTTGTCACGACGGGCCCGTGTTCCGCTATGACGAGATCAAGGACCTGTTCTGCCACATCGGGTTCTAGACGCTAGTGGTTGGTGGTTGGTGATTAGGGGTGGGCACGTGAGCCGCTGGGGCCAGGATCGAAGAAGAGATAGTGGATGAGATAAGACCATGAATGCGCAGACCAAGCCCACGGTGGCGGTGCACAAGTTCAGCTCCTGCGACGGCTGTCAGCTCGCCTTCCTGAACCTCGGCGAGGCCCTGCTCGAGCTCGCGCAGCTGGTGGACATCCGTCACTTCGTCGAGGCAGGGGTGGTCGACCCCGAGACGAAGGTCGACGTTGCCTTCATCGAGGGCAGCATCTCGACTCCCGGGGAGGTCGAGCGCATCCGCAAGATCCGGGACAACAGCCGCTTCCTGATCGCCATCGGGGCCTGTGCCTGCGCGGGCGGGCTGCAGGCCCTGCGCAACCTGGACAGCAGCTCCCGGGAGTGGAGGCGGGCGGTCTACGCCCGCCCCGAATACATCGACAGCCTCGATACCTCCACGTCCGTGCCCGATCACGTCCGGGTGGATCTGGAGCTGTGGGGCTGTCCGGTCACCTCGCGCCAGGTCCTGGCCGCAACGCGTTCCCTGCTCTTCGGGGTCAGCCCGCTGCAGGACAGGGACAAGGTCTGCCTGGAGTGCAAGCGTCAGGGCAACGTCTGCCTGTTGGTCTCGCGAGGCGAGCCCTGCATGGGGCCGGTGACGCGCACCGGCTGCGGGGCCCTTTGCCCCGCGTTCGGCCGCGACTGCTACGGCTGCTTCGGTCCGACCGAGGCCGACAACGGGACGGCCCTCGCGCGGCGCCTGCAGGGGCTCGGGCTCTCGCCCGATCGCGTCGCGCAGCGCTTCCTGTTCATCAACAGCCATGCCCCGCAGAACCGGGAGCTGGGCCTGCGATGGAGACGGGGCGATGGATGCTAAGCGAAACATCAACATCCGTGTGCCGGTGCTCGCCCGAGTCGAGGGCGAAGGGGCGCTGGAGATCGACATCAGCGGAGAGGAGATCACCAACCTCAAGCTGAGGATCTTCGAGCCGCCGCGCTACTTCGAGAAGTTCCTCGAGGACCGCTCCTACGAGGACATCCTCGACACCGTGGCGCGAATCTGCGGGATCTGCCCGGTCGCCTATCAGATGTCGGCGGTCCAGGCCCTCGAGTCGGCCTTCGGGGTGGAGATCGACGAGTGGGTGCACAACGCCAGGCGGCTCTTCTACTGCGGCGAGTGGCTGCAGAGTCACAGCCTGCACGTGCATCTGCTGGCCGCACCCGACTTCCTGGGCTTCGACAACGCCATCGCGATGGCCGGCGAGCATCCCGACATCGTTCGCCGCGGTCTGATGCTCCAGGCCCTGGGCAACGACATTATCCGTCTGCTGGGCGCGCGGTCGGTGCACCCGGTGGGGGCGCGGGTGGGCGGCTTCTCCCACGCCCCCCGGCCCGAGCGGGTCGAGGCCCTGGGAGAGCGCCTGGAGGCGGCCCTGCCCCAGGCCCGGGCGCTGGTCGAGTGGGCTGGATCGCTCGCCATGCCAGATGATCGGCAGGCCTTCACCTCGGTGTCCCTGCGCCATCCCGACGAGTACCCCATGGCTCGGGGCCGGCTGGTCTCCGACCGGGGCCTTGACATCGCCATCGAGCAGTTCCACGAGCACTTCCAGGAGCGGCACGTACCCCACTCGACCGCCCTGCACTGCCTGCTGGACGGCGAGCCCTATCTGGTGGGTCCCCTCGCGCGGCTGAACAACAACCTCGACCGACTGGCCCCAGATGCCCGCGAGGCCCTGGACGCCACCGGCGTGCGCTTCCCCAGCGACAACGTCTACCACAGCCTCCTCGCCCGCACCGTGGAGATCCACCAGGTGCTGCTCGAGGCGACCGCGCTCCTGCGACGTTATCGCCTCCCGGAGCACCCGCACGTCGAGCACGTGCCGTCGGCGGGGACCGGCTGTGGCTGTACCGAGGCCCCGCGCGGCGTTCTGTGGCATCGCTACGAGATCGACGCCTCGGGCGCCGTCGTCTCTGCCGAGATCGTCCCGCCCACCAGTCAGAATCAGGCACGCATCGAGGCGGACCTGCACGCGTCGCTGCAGGCCCTGGGATTGGACCGTCCGGAGGAAGAGCTCCGGCTGCGCGGGGAGACCGTCATCCGCAACTACGACCCCTGCATCTCTTGCGCCACCCATTTCCTGACCCTGAAGATCCGGCGCTGAGCGCGCCGGTCCGCGTCCTGGGGATCGGGTCCGTGCAGGGTCCGGACCGCTTCGGCTGGGAGGTGGTCGCGGCCCTTGCCCGGGCCCCCGCCCTGCGCGGGCTACCCGCGGGCGCCGTAGCCCTGCGCCGTTATGCGGGCCCCGACGCCAGCTTGCTGGATGACCTGCGCGGCGCGGAGCTGGCAATCGTCGTCGACGCCATGGTCTGCGACCAGCCTCCCGGCCGGCTGCTGCGCCTGGAGGACCTCGACGAGCTCGCGGGCCTGCGTGCCTTGAGCAGTCATGACCTGGGGCTGGCCGAGCTCCTGCTTCTCGGGCGAACCCTGGGCGAGCTGCCACCGCGCCTCATCGTTCACGG
>JASFUT010000412.1:0-3054 GCA_050050175.1 Chromatiales bacterium | reverse complement strand
GGTCCGTCGGTCGGCGAGCGCGGCGCTGAGGACGCGGAGCGGGACGACGCTTCGTCCGATACGCCACCCGGCTCCAACGGGAATCGCGTCGGCTCGATCATCCGCCGAGGCGATGCCGCGCGGCGCTCGGCGGTGAACGATCCTTTTCAATTGCCGAACACATCAGGAGGAAGAAGAGCATGTCCAACAGAGTGGCCGTCGTTACGGGGGGCACCGGCTCCATCGGTACCGAGATCTGCAAGCAGCTGGCCGAAGCGGGCTGCACCGTGGCCGCCACCTGTCTGCCCAGTGAGGCGGACAACGTGGCCAAGGAATGGCAGGAGGCCCGCAAGGGCGAAGGGTACGACTTCATGGTCGTGCCGGCGGAGCTCTCGGAGCTCGACCAGGCCGAAGGGGCCGTCAAGCAGATCGAGGACGCCCTGGGGCCGGTCGGCATCCTCGTCAACGCCGCCGGCATCACCCGCGACGCCAGCCTGCGCAAGATGACCGCGGAGCAGTGGGACCAGGTCATGAAGGCCAACCTCTACAGCTGCTTCAACTGCACAAAGGCCGTCTTCTCCGGCATGCTGGAGCGCGGCTACGGCCGGATCGTCAATATCTCGTCGGTGAACGGCCAGAAGGGGCAGTTCGGCCAGGCAAACTACGCCGCCACCAAGGCGGGCATGCACGGCTTCACCATGTCCATCGCGCAGGAGGGCGCCAGGAAAGGCGTCACCGTCAACACGGTGTCCCCGGGCTACGTCGCGACCCCGATGGTCATGTCGGTGCCCGAGGAGATCCGAAAAGGCATCATCGCCCAGATCCCCATCGGCCGGCTGGCGGAGCCCGCCGAGATCGGCCGCATGGTCGCCTTTCTGGCCGCCGACGAGTCCGGCTATATCACCGGGGCGGACTTCTCGATCAACGGCGGACTGCACATGGGCTGATCGACGCGGAGATGGGTGCCGGTCGCATCATCAAGAAGTACCCCAACCGGCGGCTCTACGATACGACCGAGAGCCGATACGTCGCGCTGGACGATATCCTCAGGCTCGTCCTGGAGGCCGCCCCGTTCCAGGTGGTGGACGCCAAGACAGGGGAGGACATCACCCGCCCCATCCTGCTCCAGATCATCGTGGAGCAGGAGGAGCGGGGCCAGCCGATCCTCAGTGCGGACCTGCTGCGCAAGATCATCCGCTTCTACGGGGACGCCATGCAGATGCTCATGGCGACCTACCTGGAGCGGAGCGTGGATGCGTTCGTGGAGCAGCAGGCCTCCCTGCACAAGCAGATGGCCCACCTGATGGGCGAGGCGCCCGCGGCGGCTTTCAAGGAGATGGCCGAGCGCAACGTGGAGCTCTGGCGGGAGTTCCAGGAGCGCATGCTGAGCGCCTACGGCTACTCGGCCGGCGGGAGGCCGCCCCGGGACGACGACGCCGACTGAGGCCGCGCAGCCTGCGGTCCGCGCTGCGCGTCGACAAGGGGCCGCACAGCCCCTAAACTCCCGATAAGCCGTACGAATTTGCCGGGAAAGCGGCTTGCCCAGCCTTCCGGACGGCGTCCCGCCGGGAGGCGTCAGGGAGTAGGTCGATGCCCGTCCGTAACCTCGACAAGATCTTCCGGCCCCACCGGATCGCGCTGTTCGGCGTATGCGGGCCGGAGAACAGTCTCGGCTCGGCCGTCCTGGAGAACCTCCTCACCAGCCACTACCGGGGCGTGGTGTACCCCATGCATCCCGAGTGCGAGGCGATCCATGGCGTGGCCACCTATGCGGGGCTGGACCGGGTGCCCCACGTGCCGGACCTGGCGATCATCACCAACAGGGCGCCGGAGGTCGCGGGCCTGGTCGATCAGTGCGGGCGCGTGGGCATCAGGGGCGTGCTCATTCTCTCCGGCGGCTTCCGCGAGTGCGGTCCCCAAGGCGCCGCCCTCGAGGCGGAGGTGGCCGAGGTGGCTGCCCGCTACGACGGCATGCGGGTGCTCGGCCCCAACTCGCTGGGGGTCATTGCGCCGCACCTGGGTCTCAACGCCAGTCACGCGGTGACCATGCCCCATGCCGGGCATCTGGCGTTCATCTCCGAGTCCCGGGGGCTGTGCAACTCGGTGATCGACTGGGCCACCGAGAAGGGCATCGGCTTCTCCGCGTTCATCTCCACCGGAAACCGGATCAACATCGGCTTCGGGGACCTCATCGACTATTTCGGCAACGACGCGCGCACCCGCGCGATCATCATCTACGTGCAGTCCATCGACCACGCCCGCAGCTTCATGTCGGCGGCCCGCGCCTTCGCCCTGACCAAGCCCATCGTGGTCTACAAGGCCGGGCAGTTCGAAGAGACGGTGGAGGCGGTGGCCTCGCACACCGGCGACCTGGTCGGGGAGGACGATGTCTTCGAGGCCGCGTTCCAGCGTTGCGGCGTCGTCCGGGTCGATGAGCTGGACGACGTCTTCGACGTCGCCGAGGTCCTTGCCTCCCAGCGCCTGCCCAAGGGACCGCGCCTGGCCATCGTGAGCAACGCCGGCGGGCCGGCGATCATCGCGACCGACGCGCTGATCTCCCGCGGCGGCGAGCTCGCGCGGCTCGACCCGGCGACCGTACAGCAGCTCGATGCCGTTCTTCCGCCGGTGGGGATTCACAACAACCCCGTCGACATCCTTGACGGGGCCCCGCCCGAGCGCTTCGAGCAGGCCGCGTCCGTGGTGCTCACGGACAGGAGCGTGGACGCGGTGCTGGTGATCTTCGCGATCCAGTCCGGAATCGACGCGGAGCGCACGGCCCAGACAGTCGCGGAGGTGGCCCGCCGGGCGCGCAAGCCGGTGCTGGCGGCCTGGATGGGGGGCGAGGGGGTCCGGCGCAGCATCCAGATCCTCAACGAGGCGGGCCTGCCCACTCACAAGACGCCCGAGCAGGCGGTCAGGGCCTTCGTCCACCTGGTGTCCTATGCCCGTAACCTGGAAGTGCTGTACGAGACGCCGAAGGACATCCCGGTGCAGTTCGATCTGAACCGGCGCAAGCTCCGGAAGCGCCTGCAGCCGCTGCTGACCCGGCGGCGCCACGCCCACGCGCCGGACAAC
>JASFUT010000411.1:0-3057 GCA_050050175.1 Chromatiales bacterium | reverse complement strand
CGGAGAGGCTCCAATCCCCTCCCGCTGGAGGGAGGGGGTCAGGGTGAGGGTGGTTCCAGCCAGGAAACAGGCCGCCCCCTCACCCCGGCCCCCTCCCCTCAGGGGGGAGACGGACAATTGATCGGCCCAGCTCTTCATGGACGATCACGGGCCAGGGCCGGGGCAGGTGCCCGACAGCCCTGGCCTGGGAGAGCGGTTCCTCAGTTCAGGTGAGTTGCAGTACGGCCGCCCATTGGAGCACAGCCATGAGCCAGACCGACAAGCTCGTCATATTCGACACCACGCTGCGCGACGGGGAGCAGAGCCCGGGGGCGTCCATGACCCGGGACGAGAAGATCCGGATCGCCAGGGCGCTGGAGCGGATGCGGGTGGACGTGATCGAGGCGGGTTTTCCGATCGCGAGTCCCGGGGACTTCGAGGCCGTCCAGGCGGTGGCGCGCACGGTGCGCGAGAGCACGGTGTGCGGGCTGGCCCGCGCGGTGGAGACGGACATCGACCGGGCGGGCGAAGCCCTGGAGGGTGCGGTCTCAGGGCGCATCCATACCTTCATCGCCACCTCCCCCATCCACATGGAGCGCAAGCTGCGCATGACGCCGGACCAGGTCGTGGACCAGGCCGTGCGCGCCGTCAAGCGGGCCCGCCGGTACACCGACAACGTGGAGTTCTCGGCCGAGGACGCCGGCCGCTCCGACGTGGACTTCCTCTGCCGCGTGTTCGAGGCGGTCATCGCGGCCGGGGCGAGCACCATCAACATTCCGGATACCGTCGGCTACAACGTGCCCGCGCAGTTCGGGGAGCTCGTGCAGCGTGTCATCGCGGGGACGCCGAACGCGGACAAGGCGGTCTTCTCCGTGCACTGTCACAACGACCTGGGGCTCGCGGTCGCCAACTCGCTCTCCGCGGTCCTGCACGGCGCACGCCAGATCGAGTGCACCATCAACGGCCTCGGCGAGCGTGCCGGGAATGCCTCGCTCGAGGAGGTGGTGATGGCGGTAAGGACCCGCAGGGATTTCTTCCCCTGCGACCTGGACCACATCGACACCACCCAGATCGTGCCCGCATCCCGGCTCGTGGCGGGCATCACCGGATTCGCGGTGCAGCCGAACAAGGCCATCGTGGGCGCCAATGCCTTCGCCCACGAGTCCGGCATCCATCAGGACGGCGTGCTCAAGAGCCGCGAGACCTACGAGATCATGCGCGCGGAGGACGTGGGCTGGGTCACCAACCGCATGGTCCTCGGCAAGCATTCCGGGCGTAACGCGTTCCGCAGCCGCCTGCGTGAGATGGGCATCGAGCTCGCCTCCGAGGAGCTGCTGAACGACGCCTTCGCGCGGTTCAAGGACCTCGCCGACAAGAAGCACGAGGTCTACGAGGAGGACCTGCAGGCGCTGGTCACCGAGGCGGGACTCGATGCGGAGAACGAGCGCGTCCGGCTGGTGTCGCTGCGCGTGTGCTCGGAGACCGGCGAGACGCCGGACGCGGAGGTGACCCTTGCCGTCGACGGCGAGGAGAGGCGCTCGCACGCCACCGGCGGCGGCCCGGTGGACGCGGCCTTCCGCGCCATAGACGCGGTGCTCGACAGCGGCACCCTGCTGCAGCTGTACTCGGTGAGCAACATCACCAGCGGAACCGACGCCCAGGGCGAGGTCACCGTGCGTCTTGAGAAGGGCGGGCGGATCGTCAACGGCCAGGGGGCCGACACGGACATCGTGATCGCCTCCGCCAAGGCCTACATCAACGCCTTGAACAAGATCCTGGCCCCCCCGACCCGGGCCCACCCCCAGGCCGCGGACGTCTGAGGGGCCGGACTTGCTCGACCGACGCCGGAAGCTGTACCTGCACGCCATGGGCATTCCCCTTTGGGAGGCGCGCGGCCCCTCCGAGAGCGACGCGCAGCCCGCCGAGAACGCCGCTGCGTCCGACGACCCGTCCGTCGCAATGGCGCCACCCCCTGCCGGGGCGGCCCCGCAGGGGGATGTGGCCGCGGGGTTAGGCTGGGACGCCCTGCGCGCCCGGGTCGGCGAGTGCCGCCGCTGTCCGGAGCTGGCCGCCAACCGCAGCCAGACGGTATTCGGGGTGGGCAGCGAGTGCGCCGACTGGATGATCATCGGTGAGGCGCCGGGCGCCGAGGAGGACCGGCAGGGCGAGCCCTTCGTGGGCCGGGCGGGGCGGCTGCTCAACGCCATGCTCCTGGCCCTCGGCCTGCGCCGCCAAGACGTCTACATCGCGAATATCCTCAAGTGCCGGCCCCCGCGCAATCGGGACCCGCGCCCGGAGGAGGCGGGGGCCTGCGAGCCCTTTCTGCGCCGGCAGATCGAGCTCGTCGAGCCGCGGGTGCTCCTCGCCGTGGGCCGCGTGGCGGCCCAGAACCTCCTGCAGACGGACGCGCCGGTCGGCCGGCTCCGGGGGCGAGTCCACCGCTTCGGCGAGCGGCAGCTCCCGCTGGTGGTCACCTATCATCCCGCCTTCCTGCTGCGCTCGCCGGAGCAGAAGGCCAAGGCCTGGAAGGACCTGCTGCTGGCGGCGCGGGCGGCGCAGGAAGATGAGCGGGAAGTTGGCGAGTAGACGGTAGAAAGTAGGAAGTAGAAAGTAGAAAGTAGGAAGTAGACAGGGGCGGGCCTCGGCCGGCGCTCTGCGGCGGCGCACAGCCTGGCTGCGGGTCTCCTGTGGGTCCGGCTTCAGCCGGACTCTCCGTAGACGGCAGACGGCGAGCGGGTGGTGGGAGGCGCCCTCCGCGGGACGTATCGCGGCCTGAATGGCCCTCCCGCAAAGGAGCACTCTCACAACGGACCCCCTGCCCCCGGCACGTATCGTTGAGCGCGAATGCCGACCGGGCGCGATCGACGACGCCGGGCTTCCCTTGCCCCTCCCGATCCACCGCGTCCTGGGCGGTCAGGGCCAGTTCTCAGTTTCGGCACGCGGCTCCAACTGCCGGAACGGGCCCGCTATACTTGGGGCTGTCCCGGCTTGGCGAGCTGTCATGAGTGCCATTCTCAAGGATCCTCTGCTGAGGCTGCGTCCGATGCACGAGTCGGACCTGGAAGCGGTGGCGGCCGT
>JASFUT010000410.1:0-3062 GCA_050050175.1 Chromatiales bacterium | reverse complement strand
CACTGGGCCCAGGAACCGCCCCGTCTCCTCGAGCCTCAGGCCCTCGGTGCTGAGTGACTCCACCGTGAACAGGATCTCCGAGCTCGGCGATTCGAGATTGACCGGGTCCACGCGCACGCGGACCGGCACCTCCACGACGGCGCCGGCCGCGGCGCTGACCTCGCCCGCCTGGTTGATCAGCTCGGCGCCTTCGATGCCCGATACGGAGATGCGGTAGGTCTGCTCGCGGTCGGTCATGTTGATGATCTTGAGCGTGTATACGTTCTCCACCATGCCCTGGCCAGTCTCGACGTAGAGGGCGTTGCGGTCGCGCAGGATGTCCACCTCCAGCGGGACGCGCACCGCCAGCGCCGTGACCAGGGACCCGAACAGGACGGCCAGCAGGGTCCCGTAGACGATCATCCGGGGACGTATGACATGGGTCTTCCTGCCCTCCAGCGCGTTCTCGGTGGTGTAGCGGACCAGGCCCTTGGGGTAGCCCATCTTGTCCATCACGTCGTCGCAGGCGTCAATGCAGGCCGCGCAACCGATGCACTGGTACTGCAGACCGTCGCGGATGTCGATTCCCGTCGGGCACACCTGGACGCAGAGCTGGCAGTTGATGCAGTCCCCCAGCCCCTTGGCGTGATGATCGATGCCACGCTTGCGCGGGCCGCGGGGCTCTCCCCGCTTCTCGTCATAGGCGATCAGGAGGGTGTCCTTGTCGAACATGGCGCTCTGGAAGCGGGCGTAGGGGCACATGTAGATGCAGACCTGCTCGCGCATGAATCCCGCGTTGCCCCAGGTGGCGAAGCTGTAGAACAGGATCCAGAAGGTCTCCCAGGGCCCGAGCTGCAGGGTGATGACCTTGTTCCAGAGGGTGTCGATGGGCGTGAACCAGCCGACGAAGGTGAAGCCCGTCCAGAGTGCGAACACCAGCCAGATGCCGTGCTTGGCCACTTTCTTCCCGAGCTTGGGCGCCGACATGGGCGCCTTGTCCAGCTTCATCTGGTCCTTGCGGTCGCCTTCGATCTTGCGCTCGAACCACATGAAGATCTCGGTCCATACCGTCTGGGGACAGGCGTAGCCGCACCACAGGCGCCCAGCCAGGGCGGTGAAGAAGAACAGCGAGAGCGCCGCGATGATCAGCAGCAGCGACAGATAGATGAAATCCTGGGGCCAGAGCGTGAGGCCGAAGATGTAGAACTTGCGGGCGGGTAGATCGAACAGCACGGCCTGGCGCCCGTCCCAGTCCAGCCACGGCAGCCCATAGTAAATGCCCAGCAGAGCCATCATCGCCAGGTTGCGCAGCAGGGCGAATACGCCGTGTACCTCACGCGGGTAGATCTTCTCGCGTTTCTTGTAGAGGGCGCTCTCGACCTCGTCGGTGGGCTGCTTTGCGGGATGGCTGGGGGTCTTCGCGGACATGAAGTCTGTCGTCTTCCGGCAGTTTGCTGACGCACCAATATGCGGCCGGCTCCGCCAGACCGCATTGACAATGCTCAAAGAGGCGCGGTTCCCGGGCCGCCTCCGACCGGCCGGCTCAGCCCCCGCTCGACTCGGGCTCGCGCCTGGACTCGGGGCCGCAGGGGCGGCGGAAATAGCAGGTCAGAGCGCTCGAGCTGGCGGTGAGGATCCAGAAGAGGAAGAAGCCGATGGAGTAGCCGCCGGTACGGGTGATCTCCGGCCCGCCGGCAATCAGACTGAGCTGCTCGGGGTCGAACACCGTGAAGAACAGGATAGTGGCCGCGCCCGCGGTGAGGAACGACGGCCAGAGCACTGAGGCGATCCGCTGGACCGCGGGCAGCTCTTCGTTCGGATCCCGGGTCGCTCGGTGCGTCCGCATGTTGTCTTCCCGAAAGGCCAAAAAAAGCGCCCGATGATTATACCATCGGGCGCCGGAGCCGCGTCTACAGAGCGCGGCGCATCAGTCGCTCAGGCTGTAGACGTAGGCGGTGAGCAGATGGATCTTGTCGGCGCTGAGCTTCTCCTGCCAGGCCGGCATCACGCCTTGGCGCCCCTCGAGCACGGTCTTCCTGATCACACCGGGGCTCCCGCCGTAGAGCCAGACGTCGTCGGTGAGGTTCGGCGCTCCGAGGGCAGGGTTGCCCTTGCCGTCCGGGCCGTGGCACGCCATGCAGTTCTGGTTGAACACCTGCTTGCCCGCCTCGGCCTGGGAGGCGTCGGCGTCGCGGCCGCTGAGCTGCATGACGTAGGCGGTGACCTGCTCGGTCCCGTCCTCGCCGATCACGGCCTTCCACGCCGGCATCACGGCGTTGCGGCCGTTGACGATGGACGTCTTGATCGCCTGCGGGTCGCCCCCCCACTGCCAGTCGTTGTCGGTCAGGTTGGGGAAGCCGGCGGAGCCCCGGGCATCGGAGCCGTGGCACTGCATGCAATAGGTCAGGTAAAGGCGCTTGCCCATTCCCACGGCGTCATCGTTCTTGGCCAGGGCGGGCACCGGGACGTCCCGGTACTGGGCGTAGATGGGCCCGTACTTGGCCTCCGCCGCCTGCTGCTCGGCCTCGTACTGGCTCTCCTTGGTCCAGCCGAGCACTCCCTCCCAGAGCCCGGGGTAGAGGATGTAGTAGAGGATGGCGAAGAGCAGGGTGCCGTAAAACAGCCAGAGCCACCAGCGCGGAAGCGGATTGTTGTACTCCTGGAGGTCGCCGTCCCAGGTGTGGCCCGTCACGTCGCCCTGGGCGGCCTCGCCCTTGCGCTTGCGCATGGTCCACCAGATCAGCCAGAAGCAGGCGAGGACGTTGCCGACGCTGAGGACGATGATCCACCCCTGCCAGAATGCACTCATCTCACTAATCATGAACGTTTTCCTTCTTGATCGTTGCCTCGTGCAGCTTCTCGTCATCGTCTGCAAAAGGCAGATTGGCCGCTTCGTCGAACGATTTCTTGCGCCTTCTGCTGTACGCCCAGACCACGATCCCGATGAACAGGACCATCAGGGCGATGGTGTGCCAGGCCCGAAAGTCGTTGATATCCATCGTTCTACCTGAGCGCCGTGCCGAGGCCCTGCAGATAGGCCACCAGGGCCGCGGCCGCGGGCTTGGCTTCCACCGTGCCCGTGG
>JASFUT010000409.1:0-3085 GCA_050050175.1 Chromatiales bacterium | reverse complement strand
GCCCGCCACCATCAACGGGCCTTTCACGCCATCGAGGGCATCGAGTGGCCGTTCCTCGTCCTGTTCTTCCTGCTCGCGGGGGCCTCCTTCCACGTCGGGGCGCTGGCGGAGGTGGGGCTGCTGGGTGCGGCCTACGTGGTCTTGCGCCCGGCGGGCCTGACCGCGGGTGGGTGGCTCGGCGGATGGCTCGCCGGCGCGCCCGAACAGACCCGGCGGTGGATCGGGCCCACCCTGCTGCCCCAGGCGGGGGTGGCCCTGGGCATGGCGCTTATCGTGGGCCAGCGGTTTCCGGACCTGGAGCACGTGGTTCTGCCCATCGTCCTCGGGTCCACCGTGCTGTTCGAGCTGCTCGGGCCAGTGGTCACCCGGTACGCCCTGGTCCGGGTGGGGGAGAGCGCCCGCGCCGGAAAAGGGGCCCGCGTATGAGCACGTCCGACTATGCATTAATCACGCTCTCCGCCGCCGCCGGGCTCGTGCTCGGCGCGGTCTACTTCCTGGGCCTCTGGGTGACGGTGCGGCGCCTGCCGGAGGCGGAGCACCCCATGGTGCTGCTCGGCATCAGCCTGGTCACGCGCATGTCGGTGCTGCTGACCGGCCTGTGGCTCATTGGCCGCGACGGCCACTGGGAGCGCCTGGTGGCGGCCATGGTGGGCGTGGTGCTGGCTCGATTCCTGGTCATGCGGCGGCTGCCTTCGGACGAGCTCTCCCGATGACGGTCAGTCCCGACGACATCGTCCTCTGGACCTGGCGGGGCGTCGCGCTGAACGCGACCCTTGTCTACACCTGGGTGGTGATGGGGCTGCTGGTGCTCGGCTCGTGGCTGGTCACCCGCCGGCTCCGCACCGGGACCGAGCTGTCACGCTGGCAGAACCTGCTGGAGGTCCTGGTCACGGGAATTCACGACCAGATCGAGGAGGTGAGCCACCAGCGCCCCGGCCGCTACCTGCCCTTCGTCGGGACTCTGTTCGTGTTCATCCTGAGCGCGAACCTGCTCGGGGTGGCGCCGGGGTATGTCTCCCCCACCGCCTCGCTCTCCACCACGACCGCCCTGGCCCTTTGCGTGCTCGTGGCGGTGCCCCTCTATGGGATCGCCTCGGAGGGGCTGCTGGGGTACCTCGGGCACTACCTCAGGCCCAGTCCCCTCATGCTGCCCTTCAATCTGATCGGCGAGCTGTCGCGCACCGTCGCTCTGGCCGTGAGGCTGTACGGCAACATCATGAGCGGGACCGTCATCGCGGGCATTCTGCTCAGCCTGGCGCCCTTCCTGTTTCCGGTGCTCATGGATCTGCTCGGCCTGATCACCGGGGCGATACAGGCCTATATCTTCGCCGTGCTCGCCATGGTGTACATCGCCTCGGCGACCTCGGCGCACCGCCGCGCCACCGGCGTGCCCCCACACTCCGATTCATCCCGACCCTCACCAGGGGAGTAGAAGAATGGACGACCTCGCACTCATCGGCATGATCTCCATCCTCGCCTCGGGGCTCACCATCGCCGTGGGCGCGGTGGGGCCCGCTCTCGCCGAAGGCCGTGCCGTGGCCCAGGCGGTGAGCGCCATCGCCCAGCAGCCGGACGAGTCGGCCACCATCACCCGGACCCTGTTCGTGGGCCTGGCAATGATTGAGTCCACGGCAATTTACTGCTTCGTTGTGTCGATGATCCTGATCTTCGCCAATCCCTTCTGGGACTATGTGGTCGGCCGGGCCGGAGGCTGAGCATGCAGATCGACTGGATCACGGTATCGGCCCAGATCGTCAACTTCCTCGTCCTGGTCTACCTGTTGAAGCGCTTCCTGTACGGCCCGGTGGTCGCGGCCATGGATCGGCGCGAGGCGCGCATTGCCGGACGGCTGGACGAGGCCCGTCAGCGCGAGGAGGCCGCGGAGCGGGCGGCCCGGGACTACCGCGACCGGTGCGAGGAGCTCGAGCAGCAGCGCCGGGAGCGTCTGGAAGCGGTCCGCCGGGAGGCGGACGAGGAGCGCCGGCGACTCATCGCAGAGGCCCGTGAGGACGCGGAGCGCCGGCGCGAGCAGTGGCGGCAGGAGCTGGAGCGCGAGCGTGCCGAGGTCCTGGACCGCGCCCGGCGGGCGATTGCCCTCAGCGCGGCAGAGGTGGCCGAGCGGACCCTGCGGGATCTGGCCGGCCAGCGGATCGAGAGCCGCGTGGTGGAGCGCTTCATCGAGCGACTGCGGTCCATGGACAGCGAGGAGCGGGAGGCCCTGAAGTCGGGTGGGGAGGAGCGTATCCGTGTGCTCACGGCGCTCGAGTCGTCGGAGGAGGACGCCGCGCGCATCCGCCAGGCCCTGGACGACCTCGTCCCGGGGCACGGCGAGGTCGCCATCGAGCAGGACCCGGACCTGATCTGCGGCATCGTCCTGCGCCTGGGGGACTGCAAGCTGGACTGGTCGGTGCACCGCTATCTGGAGACCCTGGAGCAGCGCGTGGAGCAGGCGCTGACCGAGCGGGGCGGGGACTGACGCGCCATGCTCCGGGAGCTGGTCGACGAGACAGTCGCCGCGATCCGCGCCGCTCTCGATCAGGGACCGCCCGAGCTCGCGCCCGAGCAGGTCGGGGAGGTGATCGCCATCGGGGGCGGGATCGCCCGGGTCCGGGGGCTGCCAGGCCTGGGTGCGGAGGAGCTGCTGCGCTTCCCCGACGGGGTGCTGGGAATGGCGGTCAACCTGGATCCCGACGAGATCGGGGTGGTGCTGCTCGGCGACAGCCCCAAGGTCCAGGCCGGTGCGGAGGTGAGGGGCACGGGTAGATCCGCCGACACGCCCGTGGGCGAGGCGCTGCTGGGACGGGTGATCGACGCCACCGGAAGCCCGCTCGACGACGGACCGCCCCTGCCCGAGCTGGAGCGGTGGCCCATCGAGCGGCCGGCGCCCGCGATCATGGCCCGTGCGCCGGTCACCGTCCCCATGCAGACCGGGCTGAAGTCGGTGGACGCGCTGATTCCCATCGGGCGGGGCCAGCGCGAGCTCATCCTGGGGGACCGGCAGACCGGGAAGTCCACCATCGCCGTCGACGCGATCATCAACCAGCGCGGCACCGGGGTGGTGTGCATTTACTGCGCCATCGGCCAG
>JASFUT010000408.1:0-3092 GCA_050050175.1 Chromatiales bacterium | reverse complement strand
GAAAGCGACAAACCGATCCATCTCCGACCACCCGGTGTCGCCGGTCTCCCAGCGGTCAAGACCGTCGACCGGCCAGACGTTGTCCGAGCCGACCATGAACCGCTCCGGGTGGGCCAGGATCAGCGTCCGCCAGCCGGGAAGCAGCCGACCCGCCTCGTCCGCGATTGGCGTGGCCACATAGCGCCAGGGATCCCGGGCGGACAGCTCCACGTGCAGCCCGGGGCAGGCGTCCAGCACCCGCTTCACCTGACCCGGCCCTTGCAGTCCGCCGGCATGGGCCCAGAGGATGCGCAGGTCCGGGTTGCTGGAGCAGAGGTCTATCAGGTACTCGGGCCGCCCGAACTCGACGTGCAGCAGCAAAGGCAGCGACCGCTCCCGGGCCAGCTCGAGCACCGAGGAGACCACCGGGGTCCGCCAGTCCGGCGCGAACCCGCCGATGAGGTGCAGCTCCCCGATGCCCGCGTACTCGCCCGTATCCAGGGCGGCGCGCATGCGCCCGGGCACCGTCTCGTCCTGATGCCAGGTGTACTTGTCCTCGGTGATGCGATAGGGGGTATAGAGAAGCAGGATCCGCTCGCCGCCGGCCTCCTTGAGCACGGGTCCCAGGTCTGCCGGGGTGCCGAATGCCACCGCCAGGGCGATGCCGTTGCGCTCGAGCGCTGCCACGGCCTTCGACGGGTCGTCCGACTCCGGCTGGTCCCACCGGTAGTGGACGTGCACGTCGGCGAGGGGTGCGGGCGGAGCGCCGGTCGCCGCGCCGCCCCCGAGCAGCGCAAGGGCGAGCGCCGCCGCTCTCGCCCGCCCGCCCGCAGGGGTCACGCCTGCTTGGAGCCGCCCATGCACTCGGGCGACTCGGGCACCTCGCCGCCCTTGGCGAACCACTCGTCCGGGGTCATGGTGTGCAGGGCGAGCGCATGCAGACCCTGATCCAGCTCCCCGGCCAGCAGCCGGTTGATCATTCGATGGCGCTGGACCAGGCCGGTCCCCTCGAACCGGTCGCTCACCACCACCAGCTTGAAATGGGACTCGGCCCCTTCGGGCACGCTGTGCATGTGGCTCTCGTCTATCACCTCCAGGTGCAGGGGCTTGAGCTCTTCCCTGACCAGGGTCTCGATCGTGTCGTGTCGGCTCATGGGGCGGCCTCGCTGGAATCCGGGTGTCGGGGTCGGGAGATGGGGGCGGGCGCGGGGAGATTCCAGCCCGGGCGCCGGGCCTGTGACACCGCGGCGGGCGTCAGGCGGCCCCGTTTGCGGGCTCCCCCGGGATGCCTGCCCTCCGGGGAGCCGGCGGCGGGTCAGCGCCCGAATGCCGCGGCGACCTCGTACTGGTGCTGCGCCTCGTTCTCCGTCTCCCCCTCGCCCTCTCCCGTCTCGATCATCTGGCAGTTCTTCGCCATGCGGGCGTACATGGCCGCCTTCCAGGCGGGATTCTCGGCGGCGCCGAGCTGCTCGGGCGGGGAGAGGGCCGCCGCACACGCCCGGGCGACGAAGTGCTCGGCCTGAGCCATCCAGTCCGCGTCCCGGCCGCACGCGGTGTAAGTGTCGTTCGCGACGGCGCGGGCCGCCTTCAGGGCCTCGGCGATGTCCTCCGCGGTGCTGTCGGCGTCGGAGGCCACCTCGATCGCCCGCTGCAGCCGGGTGTTGGAGGTGATGCCGAGGAGGCTCCCGGCGAAGCGCCCTCCCAGCGTCCGCTGCCGGTCGCTGTCCAGCCCGTTGATCAGGTCCCGCAGCTGCTTGTCGTTGCTGATGGTCGTCATGGTCGTCTCCCTCTGTGTCTGATTGCCGTGATCTGAACTGACGATTGTCCAGGGGTGCGCCGCCCCTTCGGTGCAGGGCCGCGGCTCAGGGGCTCGGCGGGTCGTGGGGCCCGATCTCCACCTCGTCGATCCCCACGTAGCGCTCGACGGCCCTGAGCACCGCCTGGAGCGCGGGGTCCGTGTCCGGCGAGTACAGCAGGTCCCGGTCCACCCCTTCTGTCCACCCGTAGATGGAGTGTCTCAGGAAGTCGGTCGTGCGCACGTGCAGGTGGATGTCGTGCAGCAGCCGGCCGTACTCGGTCCGCGTGGGGGCCATACCCAAGGCCTCGAACAGCTCCGCAAGCCGCTCCATGAGCTCTCCCGCCTCCTCGTCGAGGCCGAAATCGGCGGGCTGGTACGGGACCTGGCGATGGGACACGCGCTCGACCCACACCCGGAAGCTGTTCTTCTGCAGAGAATGGTACAGCGGCTCCTCCGAGATCAGAAACACCAGCAGGTACTGGGCGTTCGCGTAGTAGACGGCGTCCCGGAAGGTCCAGCGCGCCTCTGTGAGAAACCGGTATATCCGGATGTGCTCGCGGAAGTCCGCCGCCTGGAGCTGGTCCAGGATGAGGATGGTTCCCTCGCCCTCGCTGAAGGCGCAGGCCTCGCTGACCACCTGGTCCAGCGGGTCGATGGGGGGCTCCTCGCGACCCTGCTCGTCCTTCGTCGGCGGCAGGATCACGTCGGGCAGGGGGGGATTCTGCTGGGTGAAGTCGTGGTAGAGGACGTTGGGGTACTCCAGGGCCTTCGCCAGCGCGCTGGCGAAGGCGGTCTTGCGCCGTCCCGAGTCACCCTCGACGTTCAGAGCCCGGATCCCGTCGAGCGGGCTGGAGAGCAGGCAGCGTACCTGGTAGTCGTAATCGTCGTTCGACTCGAAGCCGTGACGGGCCATCCTCTCCTGCAGGCTCGCCATCAGCCCCCCATGCGGAAGAGATTCGAGTAGAAGCCCTGGAAGTCGGTCTCGCCCAGATAGCGCCAGCGGTTGTCCACCGTCGGCTCGAATCTCAGGTAGCTGCGGCCCGCGGCGACCTTGGCGCCGCGGTCCTCCAGGATGAAGTCCACCTGGAGAACCACCTCCTTGGACGCAACCCAGGGCAGCAGGGGCCGGCTGGCCCGGATGGTGTGAACCACCACGTCCTCGGTGATCACCGAGCCGGCCCGATCCAGTATCACGTCCAGGGACCCCTGGGACTGCACCGCGTCGGAGAGCTCTTCCAGGTTCCTGGAACGGAACTTGGCGGACAGGACCTCCCCGGCCTGGCGAACGAGCTCGGGGTCCTCCACGTCGGAGATC
>JASFUT010000407.1:0-3094 GCA_050050175.1 Chromatiales bacterium | reverse complement strand
CGTACCCGTAGGGCTGGATCTTGGCGGCGTCGTAAGGCCTCCAGCCGGTGGCCCAGACCACGGCGCCCACGTTGAAGCTGACCTCTTCCTCCTGCATGTCCAGGTCGACTGCGCCGTACTTGCACGCATCCTTGGCCTTGTCGGCGTCGGGCGTTCCGACGATCCGCGGGTCGAGCACGTAGCGCATGGGGTGGGCCATGCGGTGGGGGAGGTAGGCGCCCTTGCGCTTGCCGAAGCCGTAGTTGAACTCGTCGTCGAACTCGGCCTCGACGACCTTGGCGCACTCGCCGCAGCCGGTGCAGCGCTCGTTGACGTAGCGCGGACTGATCTTCACGCTGGCCGTGTAGCTGCCGGCCTCGCCGTCGATGCTGCTGACCTCGGCCATCGTCAGGACGGTGAGATTGGGATGCATCTTGGCCCGGCGCTGATTGATCTCCAGACCGCACGTAGGGAAGCACAGCTTCGGGAAGTACTTGAAGAGCTGTGTGACACGTCCGCCGAGATACGGACTCTTTTCAACCAGCACGACCTGCTTCCCGGTCTCGGCGGCTTCGAGGGCCGCGGTCATGCCGCTGATGCCGCCGCCGACCACCAGGATGGTCTCGTTGCTTGCGACTACTTCCGTCATGGATGGTCCTCCGTCGCGCAATGGGACTGTGGGCCTGCCGGCGCAGCGCTGAGGCCTGGGTACGTGACTTCGACGCTAGGCTGTTCGACGACGTCCGGCCGACTGCGGACCTGAAATCAGGACCAGCCACGTTACCCCCCTTATCAGCTTCCCGCCATATCCCGGCCGCAATACAACGACCGGCTCTTCGACCCCTCTGGTAGGTCGGAGGAATGCGCGGGCCCGGAAGGGTCCCGGCTGGCGGTTCAGGGCGGGTGGAGGTCAACCCCGCGCCCTGCGCACGGTTGAAGGGGCGGCGGGCTCTGATCAGGGTCGCGACGCCACGAGAGGCAATGCAGAGGCAGGCCGGAGAGTGTCGGAGCAAGCGCTGACGGCGAAGCCCGCAGCGAGAGCGCGAGGCGCTGGAGACCCTGCCGGACCGCTATGTGATCTGCGGCTTCTCCGGGATGACGCGCAAGCGCTGTGAGCTCTTCCGGGTCGAGTCCTTCGACGACGCCTACGATGGGCAGGTGCGGGGACGAATCAGCGCTATCGGGCCGAAGGACTATACTCGGTTGGGTGCGGCCATACGCCACGTCAGCCAGGCGCTGCGCGAAGTGGACGCGCGTACCAGGCCGGGGGTGACGCTCTCGGAAGGAAAGCCGGGGGACTGCGACGGCTATTATCGGGGTGAGTACGGCATCGAAGACACCCGGCAGGCGCTGTTCGAGACGCGCCGCGAAGGGATCCACCCGTACTGCATCACGATCGACGCGCACGGCTGGGAGTACCTGCCGCACAGGTACGGCGCTGCCAACTACGTCGTGGTGAGCGAGGTGGGGCGGGTGCCGTTCAAGGTTTCGGACATACACAGAAAGCCGACAGCCTGACGCCGCCCGCGTCGCGGGCCAGGTGAAACGGCATCTCGGGAAAGGAGGGGGCGGTGACCGGAGAGCGGGCGAACATCTTCACTCCACCGGAACGGAAGCGGCCGGGACGGCGCTCGGACCGACTGACTGCGAAAGCGGTGAAGAGCTGGGTCGGCTCGCTGCCCGTGGCGAACGTGGGCCAGACCGCGCACCAGCTCTACGAGCGGCTGAGCCAGCTCAACAGGCTTGACCTGCCCGTCGGCGAGCGGCGGGAGATCATGGAGGCCCTGCGGGAGCCTCTGGATCTGACCCTGCGCGCGTTGGGCCGCCACTACGCCGACCAGGCGCTGCCCCTGAAGGGGCGGCCGGCGCTGGTGGCGCGGCTGTCGAGGGAGCTTCTCACGATGACCGTGCAGGGCTACCGGATTATCGACGACGAGCTCAGTGCGCAGCCGGCCCTGGGGAGGACCCTCGCCAAGGGTCGGCGAGCGGCGGCCCTCCATCGCAAGCTCCAGTACCTCGGCCGGCTGGTGCTGCACAACTACGAGCTCTACCGCAAGCAGCCGCCGGGCGTCTGGCTGGAAGTGCATGACAGCTACCGGCGGGCCGTGGCCGAGGGTCTGCAGACGCGCCCCGTCACCGACGCCGACTCCGCGGCCGAGGGCCGCTCGACAGTGGCCGACGCCTACAAGCAGATCCTGCTGCTGGCTCTCGCCGGACCCTACCGGCTGCTCCAGGGGGACGTTGGACGGGTGTTCGAGGCGGTGCGGGAATGGGCCCCGCTTTGCCGCCTGGAGCCGCCCGTTGACGCGCCCGACGCCGCGGGCCTGTACGGGATCGATCCCGGCAGGGATTCCCCCCCCTTTCTCCGCGCCCAGAACGGCGAGCTGCCCCCCGCGGGCTGGATCCTCAACACGGACCAGCTGGCCCGCGAGCTGGACGACCTGTTGCAGGAGCGCCGGCGGGCGGCGCCGGACCCCCTGCCCGGCGCACCGAGGCCCAGCGATGCCCCGGACGCCCTCTCGGACGAGATCCTGGAGCGCCTCGCCCTGTCCTGGGGCCTGGGCGCAACCCGGCGGGCGGAGCGGACGGCTGTCGGTGGATCCGTCCGGGTGGTATGCGGAATGGACGGTGTGCTGGGGCTGTTCGGCGATCACTATGCAGCGGCTGCCCAGCCGCCGACCCCCCGGGAGCCCTCCCCGGGGGCGGGGGACATGCCCGAATGGGCCAGCGGCCAGCCCTCCGAGGACATTGCGCTCGGTGGACCGACCCCCGCCTCCTGGGCGGCGGGCCCAGGCGGCGGGGGAACCGAGCACCGCTGCCAGATCGTCGACCGGGGTCCCGCCGGATATCAGCTGCGGGTGGCCGACCCCTGTGAGAGGGCTGCCCGGGTGGGTGACCTGATGGGCCTCTGCGATGACAGGGCGGGTAGTGATGGCGGGCGCTGGCGTATCGGTGTGATCCGATGGGTCAATGCCCAGTCCCAGGACGACGTCCAGATGGGCGTCGAGGTGCTGGCCGACAAGGTCCGGCCCGTCGTGCTCCGTCACATACGGCTCGCTCCCCGCGGCGAGGAGCGGCTGGCGAGCCTGCTGCTCGAAGGCGCAGGCGGGCAGCC
>JASFUT010000406.1:0-3095 GCA_050050175.1 Chromatiales bacterium | reverse complement strand
GCTGTGCCGGAGATCGACACAGTGGCCAAGCTCTTCGCGCACGTAGCTCTCGAAGTCGGACGTCGCGCCCGCCCGGACGTAGCAGTAGGCCGCCCGCGGCTCCCCGCACAGGGGAAGCAGCAGGGTCTCGCCGAGCTCCGGGTGATCCTCGAGCAGCACGCGGTCGTCCTCCGTGGTGTCGACCTGTCCGTGGTCGGCGGTGGCAAGGAGGAGGGCGCCGGTGCCGCTGAGCCGCTCCCGCAGCGCCTCGAAGCCATCCTCGATGGCGCGCAGCTGGGCGCGCGCCGCCGCGCTTGCCATCCCATGGGCGTGTCCGGCACCGTCCAGGTCCGGCAAGTAGCCGTATACGTAGCGGAATCCGCGGCGGTCTTCAACGGCCGCGGCCAGCCGGTCGAAGAAGCCGTTCGGCGTCTCGTAGGCGCGGACCTCCGCCACACCCGCGTGGGCCCGGTTGAAGTCCGATCCGGCGATCCGCGCCGGAGCGACGACGCAGGAGGGAACGGGGATCCGGTCGAATACCGGGACGTGCCCGAACAGATGTCCGGCGCCGACCCCGGCCGCCTGGGCCACCGGGGGGCCGCCGAAGCGTGGGCGCCCCGGCAGCACCGCGATCACCGAGCCGAGCTCGCGCAGATACATGTGCCAGCCCGTCAGGCCGTGCTGCTGGGGTGCGTCTCCGGTGAGGAATGTCGTGACCGCGGTCGCCGTGGTCGAGGGGAACACCGAGGTGAGCCGGTCGCGCAGGTGCCCGGCCAGGGGGCCCTCGGGGGATTCCCGGAGAAGGTAGCGGTAACCGAGCCCGTCCAGCACCAGGAGGACCACGCAGCGATGATCCGCGACCTCCGCGGGTGCCAGGGACGGAAGCGGGGGGTAGATGGACTCGGGGCCGCCGAGCCCCCGGATCAGGGAGCTCATCAGGTTGACGATGCTTCGGGCGCGGTAGTCGGGGACGGGCATCGGGCCTCTCCCATTTCGCTGGCGCGCATCCGGTCCCCGTTTGTCGGAGGTCGGGCCCCGGGTCGCCCGCGCCGCCTGTGCGCCTAGTGATACTTCTCCGTCGAGATGTGACCGGGCTCGCGCCGCCGATGCCTGCGCATGCCCCGCTCCTCGAGGACCGCGGTCGTCTCCTGGATCATTCCCGAGTTGCCGCAGAGCATGACGTGCGTGTCCTCGGGCGACAGCCGCAGGCCAACGTGGGACTCCAGGACGCCTTCGCGGATGCTCACCGGAATTCGGCCGCTCAGGGCGAACTCCGTGGGCTCCCGGCTGACGAACGGCACGAAGGTCAGCTGTGCGGGATGGGCGTCGACCAGCTCGCGAATGGTGCCCTGGTAGGCCAGGTCGCGGGCATAGCGGACGGCATGCACCAGCACTACCTTCTCGAAGCGCCGCCAGGGCTCGCCGGTCTTCAGGATCGACAGGAAAGGGCCCAGCGCGGTGCCGGTGGCGAGCAGCCAGAGGTGTCGGGCCTCCGGGGTCTCCTGAAGGGTCAGCATGCCGTTGGCCCTGGGGCTGACCCAGAGCGTGTCGCCGGCCTCGGCGCTGGCGAGATGGTTGCTCAGCGGCCCCTCGGGCACCGTGTTGAAGTAGATCTCCAGCGGTCGCTCGTCCGGGGCGTTGACGAAGGAGTAGGGCCGCCCGACCCGCTCGCCGTCCAGGTCCAGCGCCACCTTGGTGAACTGTCCGGCCGTGAAGTCGTCCACGTCCGCGTCGATCCGGATCGAATAGAGCCCTTCGGTCCATCGGAGCTTCTCGACGATCGTGCCCTTTACCCAACGCTGCATAGGACCTGCTGCTCCCGCTACCATCTGCCGCTGCCACAACATGCGTGCCGGCGGTGAGAATTCAACCTTTACCCCGGTAAGGTTGCCGGCGTCCTAAAGATCCAGGGGCCTCACGGGTGCGTCCAGCCAGCTCCTGTCGTTTCGCCAGTCCACGGCCGGGTCGTCGACGAACAGCTCGACCTCGTTGCCGTCGGGATCGCGCAGGTAGAGGCTCTGGCTGACCCCGTGGTCGGACTGCCCGTCGATGGTGCACCCCATGGCGATCAGTCGGTCGCGGGCGCGGCGCAGCACGTCCAGGCTGTCGCCCAGCTTCCAGGCCACATGATAGAGCCCGAGGCGGCGGCCCCGCAGCGGACCGGGTGCATCCCCCACCTCTATGAGAAGGAGCTCGTGGTGGGTGCGCCCCCCCGTGAGCATGGCGGCCCGGCCGCCGAAGAGCTCGGCCACCCGCTCCAGCCCCACCGCACCTGTGTAGAAGTCCACGGATCTCGCGAGATCCCGGACGTAGAAAACGACGTGCGCCAGCTCGGGCATTGAAGCCTCCTTCGGCCCAGGACAAAGCATCGCGTCAGACGGCCCGCCACCGGTGTGCCTCGAGCACCGCCCCCGGGCTCCGGACGCTCTACAGGATCTCCGGCCTCAGCATCCAGGCGATGGACCAGTGCCCCGCCTCGTCACGCTCCAGGCAGACCAGGCTGCCCGGCCGATAGGCCACTGCGGGCCGCGCGCTGTCCGACGCGATCAGCTCGTCCACCGCCGCGGCGACGAACGGCATGTGGCCCACCAGCATGACGCTCTCGTCCGATCCCTCGAGCTCCCGGACGATCGGCGCCACGGCGTCCTTCGGTCCGAGGCCGCTCCGCGCCAGCGGGGCGCCGCCCGGCAGGGCGGCCCCGGCCAGGATCTCCGCCGTCTGCGCCGCACGCAGCTTGCCGCTGTGGATCACGCGCCCGGCGGCGACCCCGGCCCGGGCGAGGAAGGCGGCGAGCTTGCGCACGTCCTCAACGCCCTGCGTGCTCAGCGGGCGATCCGGGTTCTCGGCCTTGTCGACGGCCTCGCCGTGCTGCACCAGGTAGATTCTCATCGGGCCGCCTCCCGGGACTATGGATTACGGGCACCTGCACCCCCAACTATAATCGCGCTGGCCGGCAGGCGCCGGCGGGCGTCCGGACCGAGGTCCGTGGTCATTCCGGAGGAACCGTAGAACATGAGAATCCTGCTCTTCCTGGGCACCAACCTGGCCATCCTGGCCCTGGTCAGCATCACGTTCAAGCTTCTCGGGATCGAGGGCTTCCTGCAGGCCAACGGAGT
>JASFUT010000405.1:0-3096 GCA_050050175.1 Chromatiales bacterium | reverse complement strand
CGAGACGTGTTCCCGGCCAAGGCGGATTTTCCGGACAAGCTGGTGGAGCGCAGGCCTCCCGACGTGAGCCTCGCCGATGTGCTGTCCGCGCTGCGTGACGTGCTCCGGCGGGCGGAGATGTTCAGCCATCACCGGGTGGAGAGAGAGCCCCTGTCGGTGCGCGAACGCATGTCCCGGGTGCTGGAGACGGTCGGCACGGACGGCTTCATCGAGTTCACTCGGCTGTTCAGTTACGAAGAAGGGAGACGGGGTGTGGTCGTCGCGTTCCTCGCGGTGCTGGAGCTGATCAAGGAGTCGCTGATCGAGCTGGTCCAGAACGAGCCGTTCGGGACCATCCACGTGAAGGCCCGGTCGGCGGAGGTAATCCGGTGGCAGGGGGCGGAAAAAACAAGATAAGGAAAACGGCTATCGAAGGGCGGGCTTCCTCGATGGCTCCGGTGAGTTACTCATTGCAAAACAGTGCTATAATTTTTTTGCGGTTAGATACGAGATTCAGCGCAAGCTGGGCCGGGACAGCATGGCCTGGTTTGGCGGCTCCTCCGAGCGTGGAGGGGCGTTGCGGCGTGAGCCGCAAGCTGCGTTTTGTACCTGATCGCCCGGTATGCCTGTAAGGGCTCCGGGCTTTTTTAGAGCAATGTCAGAGAAGCTCCCGCGAGCATTTCACCCCGCTTCCGAGTGGGGTTTTTTGTTGCGGGAATCCGGCTCGCGATTGAACCGAGCACCATCACGGCCAGGGTTCACCAGCCATGGGAGAGGTTGTCCAATTCACCGTGCAGGGCCCAACGGTGAAACAGATCGTCGAGGCCGCCCTGCTGGCCGCCGGCAAGCCGCTTGGTATCGGCGAACTGCTCGAGCTGTTCGCCGAGGAAGAGCGTCCGGATCGGACCAGGATCCGCGAGGCCCTGGAGCATCTCGAGCAAGAGTACCAGGGCCGGGGTATGGAGCTGCGGGAGGTGGCCAGCGGCTTTCGCATCCAGGTCCGGGCGGAGTATGCCCCTTGGGTATCCCGACTGTGGGAAGAGAAGCCCGCCCGTTATTCCCGTGCCTTGATGGAAACCCTTGCCCTGGTAGCTTACCGCCAGCCGGTCACCCGCGCGGAGATCGAAGACATCCGCGGTGTGAGTGTGAGCACCAACATCGTCAAGACCCTGCTGGAACGGGAGTGGATTCGGGTGGTGGGCCACCGGGACGTGCCCGGCAGGCCGGCGCTGTACGCGACCACTCGGGAGTTCCTCGACTACTTCGGGCTGAAGAGCTTGGACGAGCTACCGACCCTGGCGGAAATACGCGACCTCGACTCCATCAACCGGGAGCTGGACCTGCGGCAACAGGCGGCGGAACAAGAGATCAAACTGGAGCTTACGAAGGCGGCCGATGACCAAGACCCGAACCGAACGCACAGCGACCCGCAGGCGGGGCCCTCCGAGGGGTCCTGAGCGGACGAGCCCCAGGGTTGGTCCGGCGCCCTCCGGCCCACCGCATGTCCAGGGCGAGCGCCTGCAAAAGGTCCTGGCCAGCGCGGGATTGGGCTCCCGGCGAGCCATCGAGGGCTGGATCGAGGCCGGCAGGGTGCGCGTCGACGGGCGTGTCGCGAGGCTCGGCGACCGGGTGGGGCCCGACGCCCGCATCGCCGTGGACGGCAGGCCGGTGGCGACCGCGCGCCTGGCGGCGCCGACGCACCGGGTCATCGTCTACAACAAGCCCGAGGGCGAACTGGTGAGCCGCGCCGACCCGGAGGGTCGACCCACGGTGTTCCAGCGTCTGCCGCGCCTGAAGCAGGGTCGCTGGATCGCCGTCGGCCGGCTCGACGTGAACAGCTCCGGCCTGCTGCTGCTCACCACCGACGGCGCGCTTGCCAACCGCCTGATGCACCCCAGCCACAGCGTGGAACGGGAATACGCGGTGCGCGTCCTGGGCCCGGTGGAGGACGCGATGCTGGAGCGCCTGACCCACGGGGTGGAGCTGGACGACGGCCCGGCGCGCTTCGAGGAGATCGTCGATACCGGGGGGGCCGGGGCGAACCATTGGTATCACGTGGTGATCATGGAGGGCCGCCAACGGGAGGTGCGGCGCATGTGGGAAGCGGTAGGGGCCAGGGTCAGCCGCCTGATCCGGGTCCGCTTCGGCAACATCCTGCTCGGCAACCGCACCCGTCAGGGCCATTGGCGGGACCTGGAGGCCGCCGAGACCGCCGAGCTCTACCGCCTGGTGGGCCTGGACGCGCCGGTGGCGCCAACCCGCCATAGCGCGCCCAAAAAGGCGCCAGGGGCCGCCAAACCGGGTGCAAGGCCGGCCAGACACGCTGTGGCCTCCCGCCGCAAGACCTCTCCCTGGCCGGCTCCGGGCACCTTCAAGCCCCGTGGCCGCTGACCCGGGGCTCCCCGAGGCTATCCTACGGGAGGTCTTCGCCCGTCTTCTCGACGCCTACGGTCCGCAGCACTGGTGGCCGGGGGACAGCTCCTTCGAAGTGATGGTCGGGGCGGTGCTCACCCAGAATACCGCCTGGTCCAACGTCGAGCGGGCCATCGGCAACTTGAACAGCGCCGGCTGGCTGGAGCCGGAGGCGATAGCCGCCGCCGAGACCGCAGCCCTGGCGGAGTCGATCCGGCCGGTGGGGTACTTCAACGTCAAGGCTCGCCGGCTGCAGAACTTCTGCCGTTTCCTGTTGGACCAGGGTGGCGAAGGGGAGCTGGCCAGGCGACCCACCGACGAGCTGCGCAGGCTCCTGCTGGGGGTCAACGGCGTCGGCCCCGAGACCGCCGACGACATGCTGCTCTATGGCTTCGCCCGCCCTGTGTTCGTCATCGACGCCTACACCCGACGTGTCTTCGGCCGGCTGGGCTTGATCGGCGGCGACGAGACTTACGAGCAGTTGCGCCAGGCCTGCGAGACAGCCCTCGGACCCGATACGCCGATGTACAATGAGTACCACGCGCTGATCGTGCATCACGGCAAATGGATCTGCCGCAAGGACCCCATATGCGGGGACTGCGTCTTGCGGGACCTGTGCCCGGCGGCGTCAGCGTGAGTCCGTATTCTGCTCGGGGGCGGCGAGACCCTCCAGAAAATCCAGGTAGGCGGGCTCGTCCCAGGGGC
>JASFUT010000404.1:0-3125 GCA_050050175.1 Chromatiales bacterium | reverse complement strand
GACAGCCCCTGGACGATGTCCTCGTCGGCGGTCTTCGCCGTGAGCATGATGATGGGCTGGTCGCGGTCGTGCGCGCGTATGCGCTCACAGATCTCGAATCCGTCCATGGCGGGGAGCATGACGTCGAGCAGCACCAGGTCGAAGGTGCCGCTCTCGGCCTTGGACAGACCCTCCCGGCCGTCTGCGGTGGAGTCCACCTCGTAGCCGTGGTACACGAATACGTCCGTCAGGCCGTTTCGGATGGCCGCCTCGTCCTCGACGATCAGGATTCGGATCTTGCGCTGCATCTGACGGCTCGCTGCCGGTGGGGCGCCGCTAAAAATCCGTGCGCCCAGGCAAAGGTTATCACCGGCACGGCGGAGGGCAGGTAAATTTCCGGTAAACATCCGTGAGGCCGGATCCGGCCGGTCGTCGAAGACGGATCGAAGCCTGCCCGACGCGGGTCTCGCGACCCACGTAAATTCCCCGTAAATTTCCGCCGCGAGCTTTTACCCAAGCCTGTCTACAGTCCTCCGGCGTCCCTCCCTAAGCTGGAATCGAAGGCCATTCACAACCCTTCGGGAGGACGCCGCCATGGCACTGATCACCCGTTTTTCCCGCCTGTTCCGGGCGGACCTGCACGCGGTCCTCGACCGCATCGAGGAGCCCGATCTGCTGCTCCGCCAGGCGGTGCGCGAGATGGAGGACGCGCTCGCCCGCGACGAGCAGCGTTTCAGGATGCTCACCCACGAATCGGGGCAGCTCGACGCGCGCCGCCGGGAGGTCGAACAGGGCCTGAAGCGGGCGGACGAGGAGCTGGACATCTGCTTCGAGTCCGGCAAGGACGACCTCGCCCGGACGCTGATCCGCCGCCAGCTCGAGGCCGAGCGCACGCAAAGGCTGCTGGAGCGCCGTCGCGGCGAGCTTGAGTCCGGCCTCACGGGCCTGGGGACGAGGCTGCAGGAGAACCGCTCGCGCCTGGAGGCCATGCGTCAGAAGGCCGAGCTGCTGGCCGGGGACGAGGACGGCGGCGAGCCTGAGCACGCGTGGTCCCTCCCGGACGTTGCGGTCCGGGACGAGGACGTGGAGGTGGCCTTCCTCCGCGAGAAGAAGCGGAGGGCGCAGCCATGACGCGTCCCGGCTTCCTCGAAGGCGCGGTCGTTGCGCTGGCCGCCGCGGCCGGCGGCACCATCGCGCATACCGCGCTCGTTCCGCTGCTGTCCGCCCCCACCGGCGTGCGCGCGGTCGTCGCCCTGCTGGGACTCGCCTATCTGCTCTACCTGCTTGCGCGCACCCGTGAGCGGGTCGGTCGAGTGACCACCTTCGCGGCCTGGTCCCTGGTCGCCACACTGGCCTGGATGCTGGACCTGCCCCTGGGGCTTTATGTGCTCGTCCATCTGGGGGCCGTCTGGCTGGTGCGCTCACTCTACTTCCACGCCCGGCCACTGGCCGCGCTGGCCGACCTGGGCCTGACCGCGCTGGCCGTGGCCGCGGCGGCCTGGGCGGCAGACCGCACGGGCAGCCTGTTTCTCACGCTCTGGTGCCTGTTCCTGGTCCAGGCCCTGTTCGTCGCGATTCCCCAGCGCATCGCCCCGCGCCCGGGACGCGCACGGGCCGACGACGGGGCCCAGGAGGGCTTCCAGCGGGCCCACCGGGCCGCCGAGTCGGCGGTCCGCAGGCTCTCATCCACACGCTGACATCGAGGAGAACGACCATGAGAAACGCCGTCATCGCAATCGCCCTGCTCACCCTCACGGCCGGTGCCGTGGTGCTCTACCCGGGCCATCGGACCCTGGGTGCCGTCGATCCGATCCCGATTCAGCCGCCGCCGGTCGACCCCCTGACCAACGAGCGTCCCAGGGTTGAGGTGGTGTTCGTCCTGGACACCACCGGCAGCATGAGCGGCCTGATACAGGCGGCCAAGGACAAGATCTGGTCCATCGCCAGCACCATGGCGGCGGCCCGGCCCGCGCCGGAGATCCGCATGGGCCTGGTCGCCTACCGTGACCGCGGCGATGCCTACGTCACCCAGGTGATCGACCTCTCCAGCGATCTGGACTCCGTCTACGCCAGGCTCATGGACTTTCAGGCCGCCGGCGGAGGCGACGGGCCGGAGAGCGTCAACCAGGGCCTGCACGACGCGGTCCACCGCATTGCCTGGAGCCAGGACCCCGATGCCTACCGCGTGGTCTTCCTGGTGGGCGACGCACCGCCCCACATGGACTACCAGGACGACGTGAAGTACCCCGAGGTGGTCTCCGCCGCGCGGCAGAAGGGGATACTGGTCAACACCATCCAGTGCGGCTCCCAGTCGGCGACCGCCCGCGAGTGGCGGCGCATCGCCGCGCTCGGCGACGGCCGCTACTTCCAGGTGGACCAGGCCGGAGGGGCCGTGGCCGTCGCCAGCCCCTTCGACCGAGAGCTCGCCGAGCTCTCCGCCGAGCTCGACGGGACGCGTCTGTACTACGGCAGCGAGGCGGAGCGTGCCAAGAAGCAGCTCAAGCTCGAGGCCGCCGACAAGCTCCATGCCGTGTCTTCGGTCGAGTCCCGTGCCCGGCGGGCGGTGTTCAACGCCTCCGAGAGCGGCGAGAAGAACCTGCTCGGTGACGGGGAGCTGGTGGACGACCTGGTGGCCGGCCGGGTGGACCTGGACAGCATCGGAAGCGACGAGCTGCCCGAGCCCCTGCAGGGGCTGCCGCGGGAGGAGCAGGAGGCGGTGGTTGCCGAGACGGCCGCGCGGCGCGACGAGCTGAAGGACCGGATCGAGGATCTGGCGCGCCAGCGGGCCTCGTACGTCGCCAAAGAGGTCGAGGAGCGCGGCGGCGCCGAGGAGTCGCTCGATCACAAGGTGTTCGGGGCCGTGCGCGAGCAGGCCGCGAAGGCGGGGCTGCGCTACGAGGCCGCCGCGCCGGCCTATTGAGCGCGGGGGCCCGGCCGCGGGGCCGGGCCCTCTGGCTCGAGAGGGCAGGAACGGCGGGGCTTCCGGCAACTCGGGGATTCCGCACAAAAGGGCAGGAACCGAGCATGATCGAGGCATTTGGCTGCCTGAGCCGGCACTCTTCCATCGCCGGAGTCACCGCGTGTGTGCCGCCGATACTAGGCTCCGTGACCTCGCGCGTTGCATCTTCGGGGAACATGGGGTATTC
>JASFUT010000403.1:0-3136 GCA_050050175.1 Chromatiales bacterium | reverse complement strand
CCCCGGTCCCCGTTTCAAGCGCCGGCCCGGAGCGGAGAGACAGCGCCGACCGATCTCGGCTACCAGGTCCCGCCGGGTGCCTACGGCTCCGGCGGCTTCCAGCAGCGACCGGCTCCGGGAACCGCATCGCAGCCGGCCCGCGTCGCTCCGTCCTTCGAGATCCCGGAACGGTTCCGCCAAAGCTCACAGGGAGCGGGCCAGGGAGAGCGTTTATCGGCTCATTGGCTGGTCCCGGCCGTGACCGTCGTATCGCTGAGCCTCATGTTGGCATATTGGCTGCGCCGCCGGCGCCAGGCCGCTGCCCCGAAGCGGACCCACATCCCGGCCCCGGCGGCGCTACCGGCGCGAGAGGACCCTGCCGTGCAGGCGCTCCGGCTGGCCTTCGAGCAACGGGATGTGGCAGCTGCCCGGACGGCGCTGCTCCGTTGGGCGCGGGATACATGGCCGGATCACCCGCCTGCCAACCTTTCCCGCTTGGCGATGCGCATGCCGCAACCGTTGCGCGAAGCGATCCTGAAGCTCGATGAGGCGCAATACAGTCCAACCCCGGTCGACTGGAAGCAACTGCAGGCCTGGGAGCTCCTGCACCTCTCAGGCGCCCAGACTCCGGATGGCAGCCCCGCCCGGTCTACGGTAGCCGCCAACCAATAGACACGGCATCTCGTACGTCTCCCGACGCGGCTGGGGGGTTGCGGCAAGGATGATCCGGTGCAGAGCGGCGCCTCGGGCCCGCCGATGCGGTTCTCGGCCCATCGAGCGGGTGAGCGAGGTCCTGCTGCCTGGTGCAAATGGGCCCCGTGCGCCGCTGGAATGCGGTACGCGCCAAGGCCCACAAGGGAGGTGTGACGGAGTTCTCTTGACGGTCAGGCAGCCGCCACCCATTCTTGCCACGATGAACGTGATGCCATCATCGGGCAACCGCCTGTCATGGCCCCGCTGGATACCGGTCGTCGTTGCAGTTGTATACCTGGCCGGATGCAGTGCGCTGCCTAGCTGGCCGCCTCATTTCCCTAAGCCGTCGCACGTACCCGTTCCCAGCGACAGATTCCTGCTCCCCCCTGAGGGCACCGATGTAGTCGGTACGGTCCAGATCGCAACCGCCGGTGAGGAAGACACCCTGCTCGACATCGCCCGGCGTTACGACCTGGGTTACGAAGAGATCATCGCAGCGAACCCGGGCATCGACCCCTGGCTGCCGAGGGCCGGCACGCCGGTGCTGCTGCCCACGCAGTTTCTGCTTCCCGATGCCCCCCGGAAAGGTCTGGTCTTGAACCTCGCTGCGATGCGGTTGTTCTTCTACCCGGAGCCGGTGCCGGGCTCCCCGGCTATGGTAATCACGCATCCGATCGGCATTGGCCGGGAGGGCTGGGAGACTCCCAAGGGGGAGTCCCGGGTCATCCAGAAGATGGTCGAGCCTGCTTGGACGGTACCGGTGTCGATACGCCGGGAGCACGCCCGCAAGGGCGATCCGCTGCCGCCCGTGGTGCCGCCCGGCCCTGACAACCCCCTCGGAGACTTCGCGCTGCGCCTGAGCCTGGCGAGCTACCTGATCCATGGGACCAACAAGCCCTACGGCGTCGGCATGCGAGTGAGCCACGGTTGTGTACGGCTCTATCCGGAGGACATTTCCCGGCTGTTTCCCGAAGTACCCCTGGGAACCCCGGTGCGTATCGTCAATCAGCCCTACCTGGCTGGCTGGCGCGATGGCCTGCTCTACCTAGAGGCGCATCCGCCCCTCGTGGAGGACGCTCGGCGCTGGAAGGGGAGTCTCGCCCCTATGGAAGCGGCGGTGACCAGGAAGGCCCCAGGTTCCCCCGGTGCGGTGGATTGGCGCAGAGCCAGGAGTGCCGCACTCCAGGCCCGCGGCATACCCGTCCCCATATCCGCGGGCAGCCCGGAATTGGACGAAATGCTGGCCCAGGCCCCACTGGTGCCCAGCACGCCCCCCTGGGTGCGTGCCCGCGAGGGAGGATAGCAAATCCCGGCCGTCTGACGACGGCCACCTCCGCGGCGCGGGTCAAAGCGATGGGGCGCCTGCCGCCTGCCTTCGTCCAAGTCCTTCCCGGACCGCAGACGCCGCGAGCCTCTGGACCGCCCGCAGCGCCACCGAGAGCATTGCCAGGTCCGGCTCGTCCTGGGTATTCAGCTCCGCAAGCAAGCGCAGCCAGGAGTCCACCGCGGGTTGATGCTGGGTCCGCCAGGCTTCCAGCCGGGTGACGCCGGATGCCTCGGGCATTTCGCCGGTCAGCACCGCGATGCACAGGGATCGATGGTGAGCCAGCAGTTCGTCGCGGAACCCCGCGCGGGCCTCGGCGAGCCAACGATCCTGGGTGGGCAGGGCGTGGATGCGGGTCGCCAGCCAGTCGAGCTCGAGGACTGCCCCCATGGCGAAATAGGCCTGCGCCGCCGCCCCCACGTCTACCGCACAGGCATCGGCCACGTCCACCAGATCGAAGGCCCGGGACAGCAGGTCGAAGCCGGCCACCCAGACGGCCAGATCCTCGGGGACCCCGGCCTCCCGCAGCGGGGCTGCGGACTCCTCCAGGGCGGCTTGGTGCCCTTCGTCCACCAACTCCGGCAACCGACCACCGAGCTCCTGGACCCGCCCACGGTAGCGCTCGATGCGCTCCACCACCTTGGCGTCTGCATCACCGTTCTTGAGCAGCCACCGGCTGGTGCGCGCCATGAGCCGCGCGGCACTGGACAACATGAGTCGCTGGAGCGGGTCGGGCACGCGGGTGTCGAGCTCCGCCACGGCGGACCAGAGACGCCTTAGACCGAAAACCTCCCAGGCAACGATATAGGCCCGCACGGCCGCGGCGGCATCGACTCCGAGCTCTTCCTGCAAGCGAAACACGAAAGTGCTCCCGGTGCGATTGACCAGCCGGTTGGCGACCGAGCTGGCGAGGATCTCGCGGCGCAGCCGGTGGGTTTGGATGCCCGCGCCGAAACGTTCCCGCAGCGGCCGGGGAAAGTAGCGCTCCAGCTCCGGGACCAGGCAAGGGTCCTCTGCCAGATCCGAGCCGAGCAGCTCCTGATACAGCGTGTGCTTGGCATAGGAGACCAACACCGCGATCTCCGGCCGGGTCAGGCCCTGCCCGGCCGCCTGCCGCTCGGCCAGGGCCTCTTCGTCCGG
>JASFUT010000402.1:0-3159 GCA_050050175.1 Chromatiales bacterium | reverse complement strand
CGGAGGGCCCGGCGGCCGTCGAGCCCTGCCGGCGGTGCCGGGAAGCCCACTGCGATGGAGGGAATTCCGGGGGAGCGTGCCATCGCTCCCGGAATGCGGGTGCGGCATCGCACCCGCGCACTGTGCGTTAACCAACCTTCGAGGAAATAACAATGGAACACGGAGTCAAGCAAGGTCCGAATGCCGGCAACGTCACCGAGGCGAAGGAGGCGGTAAACGAGGCCGCCGAGCGCGTGAGCACCGCCCGGCGGGACTTCCTCAAGCTGTTCGGGTACGGGGCGGCCGGCGTCATGATGGGTGGGCTGTCCATCGGCAGGGATGGAACGCCGGAGCTGGTTCCCAGCGCCCATGCCGACACGCTCGGAGACAGCCCGTACGAGAACCAGTTCAAGTTCGCCAACCAGCTGCTTTACATGAATATCGGGACCACCGGGGCTTCGCCGACCAGCGTCGTCGTGGACCACTTCCAGGACTACAAGGACATCGCCCGGGACCCGACGGCCTACTTCTTCGGCCAGCAGGTGATGCGCAACACCATCGCCCCGGGGTTCGGCTGCGACCCCTACGAGCTGGTGATGAGCTTCAACACCACGGACGGACTCTGGCGCATCGTCATGGGCATCCCGTTCCAGCCCGGCGACGAGGTGATCACCACCAACATGGAGGAGGATGCGGGCATCTCGGCGGCGAACATCCTGCGGGACCGCTTCGGCGTGACCCTGAGGACCGTCAACATTCCCACCAACGACGCCTACAGCGACCAGGAGATGCAGGACCGGTTCGCTGCGCAGCTGACGGCGGGCACGAAGGCGGCCCTGTTCTCTTCGCCCATCTACCTCACCGGGGCACGGCTTCCCGAAAAGGCTCTCTGCGGGTGGGCCGCCTACAACAACGTTCTCTCCATCGTGGACGGCGCCCACCTGCCGGGAATGACCACGCTCAACCTGCACGACATGGGCTGCGACTTCTTCGCGGGGTCGGGCCACAAGTGGCAGTGCGGGCCGGGGCAGACGGGCTTTCTCTACATCCGGAACAACTACCACCCGGAGGATCGCGTCGTAGAGCGCCCCACCGGCGATTTCGCGCCCTTCGGCGTCCCCTCGGAGACGGTGACCATCCCGATTCCGGGCTACAGCAACACCAACGCGCTGCCGACCTACTACCCGACGAATACCCTGATCTACGGGGCGGCGGGGATCCTCGCGAACGGCCAGCGCGACCCCGACCACAACATCGCCGCCGTCCTGCAGCTGGTGGGCAACGGGAGCCGGCCGTCGCAGCGGGCGCTCACGCAGGTCTGCCAGATGTGGGACGCCTGGGGCCGGGCGGAGATCGAGGACTACATCGTCTCGCTCGCGCAGTACCTGCGGGCGCGCATCGTCGACATCTGGGGGGCCCAGTCGCTGTCGCTGCCGTACTCCGAGACGCCGATCCCCGCCGCGCGTACGGGGCTGACGTCCTTCAACCCCTTCTCGCCCGGCTACGACTACAACGCCGAGCTGACGCCGGCGCAGTCGGCACAGCAGAGGGCGGATTCGGCCGCGGCCGTCTCGACGCTGAGCTCCGTCTACAAGATAGTGATCCGCAACAACTCGGTGCCCCACTCCCTGCGCGGCGATTCGAGCCAGAACGCCGCGCCGGGAACCTTCTCCTCTCCGCTGAGGATCTCCACCCACCTCTTCCACGACACGGAGGACGTCGATCGCCTGATGGACGCGCTGCTTGCGGTCGTGCCGCACCCCTGACAGCCGGCGGCGAGGCTTGAGACGGGGCAACCCGGGCCTGGGCACCGCGGGGCCGGCCACCGTCCGGTGGTCGGCCCCGACCCCGACCGGGGATCGAGCGGGAGTCGGGCTCCCATCGTCCAAGACCCCAGCGGTCCGTTATCCACCCATTCATCCGGCGGAGTCAGCCGGCGCCATCCGGTTTCAGGGCGGGAGTGTGCGAGCCCGCATCCGTCACAGATTGACCCCTCCGGCGCTTTCCAACACGTCCCACGGCCCATGACCGACAGCTGCCCCCGGGGCCGCGGGACTCCCTGTGGACCTGCGTGCAGGCCCCGGGGCGGAGGGCGGCGCTCGTCACCTGGCCGACATCGGCGTCTTCGTGGCCGGGGCGTGCCCGTGCACGCCATGATGGGCTGCATGGGCCAGCCGACCGGGCACACGGGATGCATGATAGGGTCGGCAGAGGGACAGAGGCTCGAGTACCCTTGGTGGAGAGCCGGACTGTGTCGATGGGCAACAGCCTGAATTCCATGAGCATCGGCGTTACCGGCTTGGACGACAAGGTCTATACCATCAACAGTGCCGTCTGCTTTTCGGGCACACCCGCCATGTCTGTTCCCACGGACCCGGCGGAAAGCGCATGTGCGGGCCCGTACTTGGCCCACGACCCCCCGTTCCGGGAAAGGTTCTGCCATGAAAGAGCACCCTGCGCGACCGGCCGCCCCGCCCCACGAGCACGTCCGCGTCGGCATGGGTTACGAGGCCCTGAAACGGGCCTTCCACGACAACCTGTACTATCTCCAGGCGCGCAACCGTGACACGGCGACCCCGCACGATCTCTACATGGCTTCCGCCTACACGGTGCGCGATCGCATGCTGGAGCGCTGGCTGAGGACCGCCCGCACCTACGAAGAGCTCAATCCGCGCCGAATCTGCTATCTGTCCGCGGAGTTCCTGCTGGGCCCCCACCTGGGCAACAACCTGCTCAACCTCGGCATCCTCGACAGCGCCGTCGAGGCGTCCGCGGAGCTCGGACTTGACCTGGATGGCATCTTCGACCAGGAGGCGGAGCCTGGCCTGGGCAATGGGGGCCTGGGACGGCTCGCGGCCTGTTTCCTGGACTCCCTCGCGACCCTGGAGATTCCGGCGATCGGCTACGGGATCCGCTACGAGTTCGGAATCTTCGACCAGGAGATCCGGGACGGCTGGCAGGTCGAGATCTCCGATCTGTGGTTGCGTAACGGCAATCCCTGGGAGATCCCGAGGCCCTCCCTGCGATTCCCGGTGCGATTCGGCGGCCGGGTCGACCGCTATGACGACGAGCACGGCGGGATCCACACGCACTGGGTGCCTGAGATCGAGCTCGTTGGAGTGGCCTACGACACCCCCATCCTCGGGTACGGCGTGAACAACACCAACCTCCTGCGGCTTT
>JASFUT010000401.1:0-3171 GCA_050050175.1 Chromatiales bacterium | reverse complement strand
AGCCGCCGCCGAAGAGGATGCGGGCGTCCTTCGAGCGCTTGGCGTAGGTGATGTACCCCTTGATGGTGTCGTAGGCCCCGCGATCGATGACCGCACCCATGAAGTTGCCGAAGTCCCGCGGGTCGCCCATGCGGATCTTCTCGAGCTCCCGCAGCAGACCCTTCTGCACCCGCGGCCACAGGGAGCGGGGGATGTACGCGCGGGAGGCGGCGGAGCACTTCTGGCCCTGGTACTCGTAGGCACCGCGCACCAGGGCGGTCACCAGGGCCGGCACGTCGGCGCTGGGGTGCGCGAAGATGAAGTCCTTCCCGCCGGTCTCGCCGACGATCCGGGGGTAGTACTTGTAGCGAGCGATGTTCTGCCCGACCGTCGCCCACATCCCCTTGAAGACGTCGGTGGAGCCGGTGAAGTGGATGCCGGCCAGGTCCGGGCTGGCCAGCGCGGGATCACCCACCTCGCTCCCGGATCCGGGCACCAGGTTGATGACGCCCGCCGGAAGGCCGGCCTCCTCGAGCAGATCCATGATGAAGTGGGCGGCGTAGACGGCGGAGCTGGCCGGCTTCCAGAGCACCACGTTGCCCATCATCGCCGGCGCCGTCGGGAGGTTGCCCGCGATGCTGGTGAAGTTGAAGGGGGTGACGGCGAAGACGAACCCCTCCAGGGGGCGGTGCTCGACGTAGTTCCAGCAGCCGGTGGAGGACTCGGGCTGTTCGGCGTAGATGTCCTGGAGATAGGCCGCGTTGAAGCGCCAGAAGTCGATGAGCTCGCAGGCGGCGTCGATCTCGGCCTGGTGCACCGTCTTGGACTGGCCGAGCATGGTGGCGGCGTTCAGCACGTCCCGGTAGGGACCGGCCAGCAGGTCCGCGGCCTTCAGGAAGATCGACACCCGGTGCTGCCAGGGCATCCGGGACCAGCCGGCGTGTGCCTTGAGGGCGGCCTGGATCGCCCGCTCGACCTCGGCCTTCCGGCACTTGTGCCAGCGGCCCAGCACGTGCCCGTGATCGTGGGGCATGACGGCCTCGGCCGTCCTGCCGGTGCGCACCCTGCGGCCGCCGATGCGCGCCGGGATGTCGATGGTGCGCGCGGCCATCCGGTCCAGACGGGCCTGGATGGAGGCCCGCTCGGGGCTGCCGGGGGCGTAGGACAGGACCGGCTCGTTGAAGGGATCGGGAACGAGGTAGCTTCCGTTGCTCATCGGGGCAGTCTCCTTGGAGAGTTGTCTTCCGGGTAGAGGGCCCATTCTAGCGCTTCCGGGCAGGGCTGTCGGCCGTCCCGGGACCGCCCGGCGGCCCGTGCAGCAGGAGCCCAGGGCCGCCGGCCCATCCGGCGAGTCCCGCCTCCCGCCTCAAGGTGTGCGGGGCGGCCGCGGCGACAGGCCGAGGGCCTCGACGGCCTGGCGGTAGCGCTCGGCGTTCTCGTTCCAGTAGGCCTCCCGGGCGGTGCCGAGCAGCCGGGCATCCACGCCGTCGCTCCGGGTCCAGCGGATGATGCGGTGCGGCGCGTCGTGCTCGACCCAGAAGGTCCAGGTCCGCGAGCCGGAGCCTCCCGCCACCTCGGCGGTCAGGACATCGACGACGAACGACCCGGCGGGGACCTCCAGGGTCTCGGTCCCCCCGCTCCGGTGGAGCGTCCCCAAAAGCCACGCCTCGGGCTCGTGGCGCAGGCGGGCGAGTTCGAGGGAGGAGAGGATCCGGGCCTCGATGGTCTCCCCGGCGGCGGGCCGGGGCCGGACCATCCCCCGGGCCCACGGAAGCAGGGCATCCTCGAGAAGGGCCCCGTCGGGCCTGGCCAGATCCCGGGACGCGTCCGCCTCCTTCTCGAAGTAGCTGTGCGACGTGACCTGCACGGTGCCGGGATCGACCAACGCCTGGGCGTAGACCTGGCCGCACCACTCCTGGGACGAGAAGGAGACCTTCCGCGTCGATCCCGCCGGCAGCCCACCGGACGGCTCGAGGGACACGAAGCTGCTGGTCATCAGGTTGTAGTCGTAGATGCCGGTGGAGAAGTCCTGGATCAGGTTCAGCTTCATCACCGGATAGATGCCGGGGCCCTCCAGGCGGGACTCGCTCTTGACCTTCCGCGCGTCGTTGAACGGCTCGGTCACGAAGACCGTGACCGCGGTTCCCTGCCGCATCTCGCCGTAGCGCGGGTAGGTCAGATCGTAGCCGGACAGCTCCGCACGGCCGTCGCCCCACTCCCGCCAGAACCCCGGGTCGGCGATGGCCAGCTCGCCCGCCGCCAGGGCGCCGGGGCCGGCGGGGAGCAAGAGGACCATCAGCAGCGCCGGCAGGAGCCGCCGCGCGGGGCCGGCGCCTCGCGGGCCCTCGTCGGGACACGCCATCGCAGCAGGATCGTAACCGGAGCTCAAGGTGCACCTCCTCTCGCAGGGGGCCGCGGTCGGAGGACCTTCCGGCGCGCGCGACCTGCCCCGGGAGTCTACAGGAGCGGCATCGCGGAGCCGACACGCCGGGCGGCGATCGTCGCAGGACCGGCTCCGGCAAGAATCGAGGATCATCCGGCGGTGAACATCCACAACCGCCATGACCCAATCGCCCACCACCTCCGTAACCTCTTCAACCAGGATCCCGTTTATCTGGCCGGCGGGAAGCACCGCGACGTCGAGGTCGGCGGGTCCCGGCGGATGGGCGAGCTGGTGCACCTCGGGCGAAGGCCTGGATCACCGAGGGCGACCGGCTCGCCCGGGGGAAGGCCGGCCTGAAGGTGCGGCATTGTGCATGCGGAGGGACGAACCGTGCGAAAGCTGACTCGCGAGGACGCCGGGCTGCTCGCCATCGCGGCGGGCAAGCTGGCGCTCAACGTGGTCTTCCACGGGCGCTACGGCTATTTCCGGGACGAGCTGTACTACATCGCATGCTCCGACCACCTGGCCTGGGGATACGTCGACCAGCCGCCGCTGTCCATCGGCCTCCTGGCGCTCATCCGGCGGCTCCTGGGTGACTCGCTGTACGCCATCCGGTTTCCCGCCGCGCTGGCCGGCGCGGCGGTGGTCGTCCTGACGGGCCTGATGGCGCGACGGCTCGGCGGCGGCCGGGCGGCGCAGCTCCTCGCCGCCCTGGCCGCCGCGCTGTCGCCGGTGGTGCTGGGGAACGCCGGCCGGACATTCTCGATGAACGCCTTCGATCTGCTCTTCTGGGCCTTGGGCGCGTACCT
>JASFUT010000400.1:0-3186 GCA_050050175.1 Chromatiales bacterium | reverse complement strand
GACGGGCCGGGGGCGCCCTGGCGCCATTGTGCCACCGCCGCTGCGGCCGTTCCACAGCCGCCCGCAAGGCCCCTCAGCTGCCGGGGATCAGCAGCACCTGTCCGACCCTGATACGGTCGGTGGTGAGGCCGTTGGCCTCGCGCAGATGGCTCAGGCTCACCTCATACTGGCTCGCGATGGCGGACAGGGTGTCGCCGCGGGAGATGATGTGGCGACGATCCGCAACCTGCGCCAGGCGGGTCCCCGGCGGCGGGCTGTAGTCGAAGTACTCGCGAACCCCCTCGAGTATCGCCTCCGCGAGTCGCGCCTGATGCTCCGGGTCGGTGAGCCTGCTCTCTTCGGTGCGGTTGGAGATGAAGGCCGTTTCGACCAGTATGGAAGGGATGTCCGGAGACTTGAGCACCACGAATCCGGCCTCCTGGACCCGGTCGTTGTGCACCCGGCCCACCTGCTTCAGGCGGCGAAACACGCGCTCGGCCACGTCGGTGCTGGCCTGCAGGGCCGCGGTCTGGGAGAGGTCGAGGAGCACCGAGGCGAGAATGTGGTCCTTGTCCTCCAGGGAGACGCCGCCGATCAGGTCGGCGCTGTTCTCGCGCTCCGCCAGCCAGCGGGCCGCCTCGCTCGACGCCCCCCGGCGGGACAGGGTGTATACCGAGGCGCCCTGAACCCTGGCGTCCCGGAAAGCGTCGGCGTGGATCGATATGAACAGATCGGCGCGCTCTTTGCGGGCAATCTCGATACGCTGCCGCAGCCCGACGTAGTAGTCGCCCTTGCGCACCATGACCGCGCGCATCCCCGGCTCGCGGTCGATCAGCGCGGCCAGGCGCCGGGCAATGGCCAGGGTCACGTCCTTCTCGCGGGTCCCGCGGCGACCGAGCGCCCCGGGGTCCTCGCCGCCGTGTCCGGCGTCCACCGCGACGACCACGTCACGCTCGCCAGCGGGCTCGAGCGTCTTGACGGGCTGTGCGGAGGCCTCCTGATCCCGGTCGTAGACATCGATGACCAGCCTGTGGCCGTACTTGCGGTTGGGGCGCAACAGGAAGCTCTTCGGCTTTACCGGCCGGTCGAGGTCGAGCACCAGCCGCAGATCGCTGCCCGCCCGAACCCCGCTGCGAATACGCTTGATGCGCGGCCCGTCCGTGCCGGACGCCGGGATCTCCGACGCCAGCCGCGCGCTCTTCACGTCGATGACCAGCCGCTCCGGGTCGGAGAGGCCGAAGATGCTGTGCTCCACGGGACCGGATGTATCGAAGACGAGGCGGGTGTAATCCGGTGCGACCCAGAAGCGCACACCCTCGACGGACACCTGCGCGCCCCATGCCGGGAGGCCCAGAAGGAGGAGAACGAGACCCAGCGCGTTTTTCATGGCTATTCGTCCGGTTTGGCCGATACCTGCGACGAACACCAGGAAAGATAACACGCACCCAGGGAAATTCCCAGCCAATTCTGCCATCTAGGGCAACTTTCTTTTCTTCGGCTTGAGATAGTGAAGCGGTTCACGCTGGCCGGCTGCCCGCCTCCAGCGCCGCCACCGCGTCCCGACCTCCACGGGTAAGCCCCTCGATTCGCAGGATGCGCCCCTGTCCCGCATAGTCGATGCAGATGCACAGGTCCGCGTCGGGCAGTCCCCCCAGGCCCCGTTCCGGCCACTCCACCAGCAGAACCGCCGGCTCCCTCAGCAGATCGCGAAGCCCGATGTACTCGAGCTCGGCCGGGTCGGCGACGCGGTAGAGGTCCAGGTGATAGCACAGGCGATCGCCGATGCGGTAGGGCTCCACCAGCGTGTACGTCGGGCTCTTGACGGGGCCTCGGTGCCCGAGGCCCCGGAGGAATCCGCGCACCAGCGTGGTCTTGCCCGCGCCCAGCTCCCCTTCCAGGAAGACGACGCAGCGCTTGGGACAGACTCCCGCGAGCGCCGCGCCGATGCGCTCCTGAGCCGCCTCGCTGTCGGCCGTGGCGACCGGCATGTCAGGGGTTCACGAGGCGCCGAATCTCGGGGAGCAGGTCCGTGGCCAGCAATCCCCGCTCGCCTGCCAGCGCGGCCCGGTCGGCGGCCGCGCCGTGCAGGCACACACCCGCTTCGGCCGCGTCCTCCAGCTCCAGCCCCTGGGCCAGCAGGCCCGCGATGATCCCGGTGAGCAGGTCACCCATGCCGCCGCTGGCCATTCCCGGGTTGCCCTCCGTGCACACCCCCGGCGGACGGGTACCCCCCGTCTCGACCAGCGTTCCGGCCCCCTTGAGAACGGTCACCCCGCCGAAGCGCGCCTGCAACTCCCGCGCCGCGGAGAAACGGTCGGCCTGGATCCGTGCCGCGCTGCTCCCGAGCAGCCTCGCCGCCTCGCCGGGGTGCGGCGTGAGGATCCAGTCAGGGCGCACCGCCGGCTCATCGGCCAGAAGGTTCAGTGCGTCCGCGTCCACGACCATGGGGAGGGACGATTCCAGGACCCGGCCCAGCAGACAGCCCGCCCAGCGCGACCGGCCCAGACCGGGCCCGACGGCCACCACGGTGGCCCGCTCCAGCAGCGGACCCAGGTCCGATGCAGCCTCCACCCCGTGGCACATGAGCTCGGGCCGGGCCACCGACAGCAGCGCCGCGTGCTCCGGGCGGGTGGCCAGGCTGACCAGGCCCGCCCCGGCGCGGGCCGCCGCCTCGCCCGCCATCCGGGCCGCCCCCGACAGCCCCCGGGCCCCGCCCACCACCAGTACATGGCCGAAGTGGCCCTTGTGGGCGTTGCGCCGTCGCGGGGGCACCAGCTGGGACTGCTTCGACCAGTCCAGCCGCCGGGCGGAGATCACCTGCGAGCCGTAGACCCGTGCGGGGATCTCCAGTCCGTCGAAGTGGATGCGGCCGCAGCACTCTGACCCCTCGCAGGTGAACATCCCCTGCTTCAGCCCGATGAAGCTGACGGTGGTGTGCGATCGAACGGCCGTACCGAGAATCCGGCCCGTATCCGCGTGCAGGCCCGAGGGAATGTCGATCGCCAGTATGGGCGCCGGGTGGCGGTTCGCCGCCTCCACCGCCTCCGCCCACTCTCCGGTGACCTCGCGCTCGAGCCCGGTGCCGAACAAGGCGTCCACCAGCACGTCCGTGCGCCGGGGCAGCCCCGCGTCGCCGAAGGCCGCCAGCTCTCCGCCGGCCTCGACATAGGCGTCGCGGTTGGCCGCCGCGTCGTCGTGCAGACGCGT
>JASFUT010000399.1:0-3189 GCA_050050175.1 Chromatiales bacterium | reverse complement strand
CCCTCGCATGGGCCAATGCTGCGTTGCGCCCCTTGGCAATGGGATCACCATTCCCTGCGGGACGCGCCTTGCCTTGGCCCATGGGAGGGGCTCTGAAGCAAACGATTTGTATGGGACCGAGCACTAGCTGTGGCTGAACGGGGTGGGGGCGAGGGCGAGGGCGCGGATCCGGTGTCCGGCAGCGCGCAGACCCCGGCGGTATTCCTCATGGGCCCCACTGCCTCGGGCAAGACCGAGCTGGCGGTCCGCCTGGTGGAGGCGCTGCCCCTGGAGATCGTCAGCGTGGACTCGGCGCTCGTCTACAGGGGCATGGACGTCGGGACCGCCAAGCCGGATGCCGACCTGCTGGCCCGGGCCCCGCACCGTCTGATCGACATCTGCGATCCGGCCGAGACCTATTCCGCGGCGCGGTTCCGCGCCGATGCGCTGCGCGAGATGGGGGCGATTTGCGCCGCCGGTCGGGTGCCTTTGCTCGTCGGCGGCACCATGCTGTATTTCCGGGCCCTGGAGCGCGGCCTGTCGGTCCTGCCCGACGCGGACCAGGGCCTTCGGGCCCGCCTCGAGCGCGAGGGCGCGCAGCTCGGCTGGGATGCCCTTCACGAGCGGCTGAGGCGCGTGGACCCGGCGGCCGCCGCACGCATCCACCCGAACGATCCGCAGCGCATTCAGCGGGCCCTGGAGGTGTACGAGCTCACCGGCCGGCCCTTGTCGGAGATCCAGGGCAGGGGTCCGGGCAGGGGGCTGCCGTATCACACGGTCAAGCTCGCACGGGCGCCCGCCGACCGGGCGGAGCTGCACCGGCGCATCGAGCGGCGCTTCCTCGCCATGCTGGACGAGGGCCTGGAGGACGAGGTGGCCCGACTGCTCGAGCGCGGCGATCTGGCGCCGAGCCTGCCCGCCCTTCGTGCGGTGGGCTACCGGCAGGTGGTCCAGTACCTCTCGGGCGAATGCGACCGGGAGGAGATGATCCGCCGCGCCCTGGCCGCGACCCGCCAGCTCGCCAAGCGCCAGCTGACCTGGCTGCGCGGTGACAGGGAGGTGGTCTGGCTCGACGAGGCGCGCGATCCGGTCCGGCAGGCCTTGAAAATCGTGCGTAGGGCCCTGACAAATCTGGATAAGAGCACGCTTTCCTCTTATTAGAGATATACTAAACTGACGATTTGCGAGGCTGCCGCGGCGGCCAGGGGCCGCGCGCCGGCAATACCCGGGTATCACTCGAGCTCGAATACAACAAGGAGAACGCCATGTCCAAAGGGCAAAGCTTACAAGACCCTTTCCTCAACACCCTGCGCAAGGAACGGGTGCCCGTGTCCATCTTCCTGGTGAACGGAATCAAGCTCCAGGGCCAGATCGAGTCCTTCGACCAGTTCGTGGTGCTGCTGAAGAACAGCGTGAGCCAGATGGTTTACAAGCACGCCATCTCGACCGTCGTGCCCTCCCGCGCGGTACGTATCCAGACCGCCGGGCAGGAAGCGGGCGGGCAGCCCCCTGGAAACGTCTGACCGCTCCCCGGGTTGCGGCGCAGCTCGGGGCCGCGAGCCGGCCCCGGCGCGCCCCGCGCAGCCCTGTGAGCGCCTGATGGGCGCTGCCGGCAGCCGTGTTTGAACGACCCAGGGCGGGAGAGCGCGCCGGCCTCGTGCACGTGGACGTGGGCGCCGGGCTCAACGCCGATGAGCTCGACGAGTTCCGCCAGCTCGCCGAGTCGGCGGGGGCGCGCCCGGTCGGGCTGGTGATGGGCCGTCGCAAGACGCCCGATCCCAAGACCTACGTGGGCGCCGGGAAGGCTGAGGAGATCGCCGCGCTGGTCGCCTCCGAGGCGGCTGATCTGGTGATCTTCAACCACGATCTCTCGCCGAGCCAGGAGCGGAATCTCGAGCGGCGGCTGAAGTGCCGGGTCCTGGACCGCACCGGCCTGATCCTGGATATCTTCGCTCAGCGGGCGCGCTCGTTCGAGGGCAAGCTCCAGGTGGAGCTTGCCCAGCTTCGGCATATCTCCACGCGCCTGGTGCGTGGCTGGACCCACCTGGAGCGGCAGAAGGGCGGCATCGGTCTGAGGGGCCCCGGCGAGACCCAGCTCGAGACCGACCGCCGCCTCGTCGGGCAGCGGATCGCCGTGCTCAGGGACCGTCTGGCGAAGGTTGCGCGCCAGCGGGACCAGGGCCGCAAGGCCCGGGAAAAGGCGGATGTGCCCACGGTGTCGCTGGTGGGCTACACGAACGCCGGCAAGTCGACCCTGTTCAATCGCCTGACCGAGTCCGCGGTCTTCTCGGCGGATCAGCTGTTCGCGACCCTGGACCCCACCCTCCGGAGGGTGCCCCTCAAGGACGGCAACGCGGTCGTGCTGGCGGACACCGTGGGCTTCATCTCCCACCTTCCGCACGAGCTCGTGGCGGCGTTCCGCTCCACACTGCAGGAGACCAGCGAGGCCAGCCTGCTGGTGCACGTCATCGACGCGGCGAGCCATCAGCGGGATCACTGCATCCAGGAGGTGAACAAGGTCCTGCGCCAGATCGGGGCGGACAACGTTCGCCAGATCGAGGTCTTCAACAAGATCGATCTGATCGAGGGAGAGATCCCCCGGGTGGAGCGCGGGGAGGACGGCATCGTGCGGCGGGTCTGGCTCTCCGCACACGGGGGGCAGGGACTGGATCTGCTCTACAATGCGGTCGACGAGTTCTTCCGCCAGGAGCGGGTGCACCGGGTGATGCGCCTGGGCCCGTCCGACGGCCGCCTCAGGGCCCGGCTCTTCGATCTGGGCAGGGTGCTGTCGGAGCGCACGACCGACGAGGGTGGCTGGACGGTGGAGGTGGAGCTCTCGCGCCGCAGCTACGAGCGCCTGCGCAGGCAGGGCGTGCTCGGCGACCGGGGGCTGTCCTGAACGCGCCCGGACTGTGGCTCAACTCAGGTAAGCCGCAGGGTTTCCCGGCCCCGGGGTCGCTTGCCCCTGGGGGAGTCGCCCCCTAGAATGCGTAACTCGCTGTGGGCACGGCGCATTCCGCCGGACCCTTACTCAGGAACTTCGGAGCGCTTAATGGCCTGGAACGAACCCGGAGGCGGCAAAGACCCCTGGAGCGGCAAGGGCGGCGACCAGGGACCGCCGGATCTCGACGAGGTGGTACGGAAGCTGCAGGAACGCCTGGGCGGTCTTTTCGGCGGCAAGAAGGGCGGCGGAGGAGGCGCCGGAGGCCC
>JASFUT010000398.1:0-3192 GCA_050050175.1 Chromatiales bacterium | reverse complement strand
CGTGGGTGATGCGCATGACTGGGACTCCTGAGCATTGCGAGGGTGGCGACATCGGAATGCGCGGCGAGCCGGCGTGGCGCCTTGATGCGGCCACACCGGACTGCCGGGCGACGGTGCCGAACGGCGTGGGTCCGCCTGGCCTTTTCAACTCTATTCGCAGAAGCTGAAATCAACCTGAACCGGTCGGGCGTGGGCACGAGGGCGCGCTGCCCTTTGGGTCGGCCGAACGCGCGGCCCCTTGCCGCGCGCCGCCCGGAGGCGGGGCTGCTGCGGGCGCCGGAGGTGGAATCCGGATGCCGGGATCATTAACCTTGGGTCCGAGCGGTGCCGCGGACGTCCCCGGCTCTCGAACAACAAGGCGACGGAGGGAGAAGATGCGCCAGCCCGCCCTTTCGATTCTCACTGTGCTTCTCGTCATCGGTGCGCTCGGACCCTGGGCGGCGGACCGGCTTCAGGCAGCGGAGCGCGAGCAGGTCATGATCGTCCTGGATGCCTCCGGCAGCATGTGGCAGCGGGTGGGCGGTACGGAGAAGATCGTCATCGCCCGCGAGGTGCTGGGCGAGATCCTCGGCGACTGGCCCGCAGGCACGGACCTGGGCCTGGTCGCCTACGGCCACCGCCGCAAAGGCGACTGCGGCGACATCGAGACCGTTGTGCCCCTGGGTCCCCCGGACATGAATGCGGTCCGCCGCACGGTCAACGCCATACAGCCGAAGGGCAAGACACCGCTCAGCGCGGCCGTCCTGGAGGCGGCCCGGGCGCTGCGCTACTCGGAGGAGCGGGCCACGGTGATCCTCGTCAGCGACGGCAAGGAGACCTGCGACATGGACCCCTGCGCCGTCGGCAGGGAGCTGGAGCGCACGGGGGTGGACTTCACGGCCCATGTGATCGGATTTGACATCGCCGACGACGAGCGCGCGCAGCTCCAGTGCCTGGCCGAGGCCACCGGCGGCGAGTACTTCGACGCCCGCGAGGCGGGCGAGCTGAAGACCGCCCTGGCCGCCGCGGTGAAGAAGGTGGAGATGAAGCCCGACCGGGTCTCGGCGGTGCTCGCCGAGGGCGGGGAGCCGCTGACTGACCCGGACATCCGCTGGACGGCCGAGCCGATCGTGGGCGGGAAGCCCCTGAGCGCAGTCGCGGCGCAGATCGAGCTGCCGGCCGGGTCGGGCGGCTACAGGGTGCAGGCCAGTCTGGGGGAGGCCTCGGGAGAGGCCCCGGTCGAGGTGGAGAAAGGGAAGTCCCGGACACACCTGGTGGTGCTGGATGCCGGTCGGCTGACCCTGCGGGCCTCGGCCATCGGGCCCGAGGGGCCCATCGCCGACCCGGCCGTCGAATGGACCGTCCAGGACCTGGGTGAGGAGCGGGAGGTCGCCTCCTTCACGGGCGCGGAGACCTCCCTGTATCTGGACCGGGGCGCCTACGGCATCTCCGGTGCTTACCAGGGCGAATCCCGCCAGGAGGTCGTCCGCCTGGAGCCGGGCGCCGACGAGCGCGTGGAGCTCAGGTTCGAGATATTCCCGGCGGAGCTGGCGGCACCCGCGAGCGCGCCGGCCGGCTCGTTCGTCGATGTGGCGTGGGAAGGGCCCGACGGCAAGGGGGACTACATCGCGGTGTCCGATCCCGATTCCCCCGCCCCCAAGTCGATCAATTACGCGTCGACCGAGCGGGGCAGTCCCGCCCGGGTCCGGATGCCCGACGAGGCGGGGGTGTACGAGCTGCGCTACGTCGCGGGGCAGAGCCGGAGCCTGCTGGCGCGCACGCCGATCGAGGTCACTCCGGTCAGCGCGAGCCTGGAGGCACCGGCGGAAGCGGCGGCGGGGAGCTACATCGAGATCGCCTGGGAGGGGCCGGACAACAAGGGCGACTACGTCAGCGTGGCCGCCCCGGACTCGGCGGATCGCAAGTCGATCAACTACGCGTCCACGGACCGGGGCAGCCCCGCCCGGGTCCGGATGCCCGACGAGGCGGGCGTCTACGAGCTGCGCTACGTCCTGGGCCAGTCGCGCACCGCGCTGGCGCGTCGGCCGATCACCGTCACTCCGGTCAGCGCGAGCCTGGAGGCACCCACGGAGGCGGCGGCGGGGAGCTACATCGAGATCGCCTGGGAGGGGCCGGACAACAAGGGCGACTACGTCAGCGTGGCCGCCCCGGACTCGGCGGATCGCAAGTCGATCAACTACGCGTCCACGGACCGGGGCAGTCCCGCCCGGGTCCGGATGCCCGACGAGGCGGGCGTCTACGAGCTGCGCTACGTCCTGGGCCAGTCGCGCACCGCGCTGGCGCGCCGTCCCATCACCGTCACGGCGGTCACCGCGAGCCTGGAGGCACCCACGGAGGCGGCGGCGGGGAGCTACATCGACATCGCCTGGGAGGGGCCGGACAACAAGGGCGACTACGTCAGCGTGGCCGCTCCGGACGCGGCGGACCGCAAGTCGATCAACTACGCGTACACCGAGCGGGGCAGTCCCGCCCGCGTCCGGATGCCCGACGAGCCCGGCGTCTACGAGCTGCGTTACGTCTCGGGCCAATCCCGCACCGCGCTGTCTCGTCGTCCCATCACCGTCACCGGCGTGGAGGCGGCCCTGCGCAGCCTGGACCTCCTGCCCGCGGGGGAGAAGGCGCGGGTCGACTGGAAGGGCCCGGACAACAAGGGTGACTACATCAGCATCGCCAAGCCGGACCAGCCCGACCGCAAGAGCGTCAAGTACGTCTATACCGACCGGGGAAGCCCGGCGGCGCTGTCCATGCCGGACGAGCCGGGGATGTACGAGCTGCGCTATGTCATGGGGCAGTCGAGGACGGTCCTGGTCCGGCGACCCGTCCAGGTGGTCCCGGCCGCGACCTGGGGCAATGCCCTGGCCGGGGCGGCGAAGGGGCAGCTCGAGCTGCGTGCCATGGATGCGGCCGCGGGCCAGCCCCTGACCGGGGGCGTCGCCTGGACGCTCTATGCCGTGGAGGGCGGCGAGGAGGGCATCCGGCGGCTGGACGAGGCGCAGCCGAAGCTGTCCCTGGCGCCCGGGATCTACCGGGCCAACGCCACGGCCGACGGCAATACGCAGACGGTGGAGCTGATCCTGAACCCGGGGGAGAGCATCGTGCGCACGGTGACCTTCGGATCACCCTAGTGCTCGGTCCCGTACAAATCGTTCGTTTCAGCGTGCCTGGGCGGGTCTGCACCTAGGCGCACGAGTG
>JASFUT010000397.1:0-3192 GCA_050050175.1 Chromatiales bacterium | reverse complement strand
ATGCCGATCGCCGTTCGCGGCTTCCGGCTTGAAAAGCGCCAGGGAGATCGCTCTTCGAGACACCTCTAGGTGCGGAAGCCGAGCTCCTCGAGCGCGCGGCGGGTCTCGTCCTCCCCCAGCAGCTCGCGGAAGCGGCGCACCGCGGGCCGGTCCAGCCGGCTGCGCGGCACCGCGAAGTCGTAGTGCTCTTCCTTCAGCGGGATGAAGCCCAGACCGTACATCCGCGCGACCGTGTCGATGGCGAGCCCCCAGTCGGCGCGGCCCTGGGCGACGGCGGTCGCCACGGCGTTGTGGGACTTGGTCTGGACCGCGTAGCCGGCGGGTCGGGCGCCGCCGAGCAGGCCGTCGATCAGTATCCGGGTTCCGCTGCCCGCGTTGCGATTGACCATCACGCACCGGGCATCCGCCAGCGCTGCGGCCACTGCCTCCTGCGCCGTGCGGGCGCCGGCGAAGCGGGCGTCGTCGGGGCGGAACACCACCCCCTGCATGCGCCCGTACCCCGGAATGAGCTCCATGTCGGCCGTCAGGAACGGCCGGTTGTACTCCCCGGTCTGCGCGTCCATCAGGTGGACGCCGGCCAGGTCGCACTCGCCCCGGCGCACCGCCGCGAGGCCGCCCTGGCTGCCCACGTGCATGGACTTGGTGGTGATGCCTTCGCGCTGGAGGCGCCCCAGGAGCAGGTCGAGCCCCACGCAGTGGCTCCCGATCGTGACCAGCTCCGCGGGCTCCAGGCGCCGCGACAGCAGGGTGACGGTCACGGGCGAGCCGGCGGGCAGCTGCTCGGTCTGGGCGTCCACGCGCACGAAGCCGTCGGCGTGGCTGAAGGCCGTCACCGCGCCCGAGTTCTTCCCCATGGGGTAGGCGGCGTAGCCCTCCGCCGTCTGCATCAGGCCCACCATCGCGAACTCCGTGCGACCGCGCTCGGAGCCGAGGCGCACGGGGAGGACGGCCTCCACCGTCTCGCGCTCCTCCGCGGGCAGCCCGGCCATCGCCCGCAGGACCGGCGCCACGAACTGGTGGAAGGTGAAGATGGCCGAGGTGGGAAAGCCGGGCAGGATGACCACCGGCCTGCCCCCCGCCGACGCCAGGCACAGGGGCTTGCCGGGCTTGATGGCGACGCCGTGCACGACGATACCCGGGTCCAGCTCGCCGACGGCCTCGTAGGACAGGTCGCCGGCGCCCTTCGAGGTCCCGCCCGAGAGGATCACGGCGTCGTACTCCAGGCCCCGGGCGAGCAGGCCCTGCACCTGGGCCCGATCGTCCCGCGCCGTCCCGAGGATCACCGCCTCGCAGCCGATCTCCTCGCAGGCGGCCGCGACGATGGGGGCGTTGGAGTCGTACACACAGCCGGGCGGCAGCGGGGCGCCGGGGGCGACCAGCTCGTCGCCCGTGGAGATCACGGCCACCCGCGGGCGACGGCGGACCGGCACCTCGGCGATGCCCACGGCGGCGAGCACCCCGATCTCCCGGGAGCTGAGCACCTGCCCCTCCCGCACCACGGTCTCGCCCTTGCCCACGTCCGTCCCGGCGAACGTGATGAACGCCCCCGGAGCGAGGGGGCGGCGGATCTCGATCGACTCGCGCCCCTCCGGCTCCACGAGCTCGGTGTCCTCCACCAGGACCACCGCATCGGCCCCGCGCGGCACCATGGCGCCGGTGGCGATCACCGTCGCCGTCCCCTCGGCGACCGCGGCCCGAGGCGGAATACCGGGGGTGAGCAGCTCGTCGTTCAGCACCAGGGTGCGGGGACGGTCTTCGTCCGCCCCGGTGGTGTCTTCGGCGCGCAGTGCGAACCCGTCCACGTTGGCCCGGTCGAATCCCGGAACGTCCACCCGGGCGGACAGGTCCCTTGCGGCCACCCGGCCGAGGGCGGCGCTCAGGGGGACGGACTCCTCCCCCAGGGGCCGGGTATTGACGGCGGCCATGAACCGGTCGAAGGCCTCGGCGGCCGTGGCCACCTCCAGGAACTGCCGCTGGCGGGCCGCCTCTCGGCGCTTGGCGAGATCGCGTGCATCGGACATGATCGCTCCCGACTCAGTCTGGCTCGTCGTACAGGTAGACTCTCACGCGGGCTCCCTCGGGATACCCCTCGCTCTGCACGGGCACGGGCAGGAAGCCGTCGGCGGCGACCGTGGTGGCGAGCCTGCGGCCGTCGGCGACGGCCAGGGGCTCGGCGCCGTCCGCGCCCAGGCGCACGCGGCACAGCTCCAGGCGCCCGAGGGAGGAGGCGACCTTGCGGGTGAGCGCCGTCTCCACCGAGCGGTAGGGCCAGCCGGTCCCGCGCCCCGCGAGCCGCCGCAGCAGGCGGCCCGCGAGGACGTCGTAGGACCACAGGCAGGACAGGGGGCGCCCGGGCAGGAGCGCCGCGGGCGAGGGCCCGACGCGGCCCATGGCCGCCGTGTCCCCGGGATGCAGGGCCACTCCGTAGAAGGCCAGCTCCCCCGCCTCCTTGAGGACGTCCGCCGCGAAATCGTTCGCGCCCGGTCCCGTCCCGCCCACCACCAGCACCAGGTCGGCGCCCGAACGGCACAGGGCCTCGCGCAGCGCGCCGGGGTCCGCGACCGCCTCCAGGGTCTCGAGCACGCCGCCGTCCCGTCCGATCAGCCCGGCCAGCATCGGGCCGCAGGCGTCGGCCTGCGGAGGGGCGTTGAGCACGACCCGGACCCGGGGCGCGCGTACCACGGGGACGCGGTCGATGCCCAGCGCGCCCAGCAGGGCGGCGTCCTGGGGGCGCAGCCTGCGCCCGGCGGGCAGCACCGGCGCGCCGCGCTGCACCTCCTCGCCGGGGCGGGCCACATGCTCCCCCGGCGCGACCGCCTGGCTGACCTCGAGGGTCTCTCCGAAGACCTCGGCACCGTCCAGTGAAAGCACGGCATCGGCGCCGTCGGGCAGCGGCCCGCCGCAGTGCACGGCACAGGCCTGCCCCGGGGCGAGCGCCTGCCCGGGCGGTGCGAGCGCGAGCGGAAGCGGACTGTAGTCGCCGGCGCCTTCGGTCTCGCGCGCCGACAGGGCATACCCGTCGACAGCCGCCAGCGGACCCGGAGGCAGCGCCGCGGCGGCCTCGATCGGGCGGGCCAGGATCCTCCCGGTGGCCTGCAGGGGCCCGACCTCCTCCGGCCCGGTGCCGCAGGTCTGGGCGTCGATCCAGCGCCAGGCATCCTCGGGCAGGACCCGGTGGAAGACGGCGGTCCA
>JASFUT010000396.1:0-3223 GCA_050050175.1 Chromatiales bacterium | reverse complement strand
GAGGAGGATGCCGGGCAAGCGACGGCCAAGGTGACCGAGAAGCAGCCCATCCGCTCCCAGCTCACCCAGACGCGGGCGGGCTCCCTGCTGACGATCAACGAGGAGTTCTCCCGGGCCTGGCGTATCACCGGCGTCGCGCTCGACCGGGTCGGCTTCGCCGTCGAGGACCGGGACCGTTCCAGGGGCCTGTACTTCGTCCGCTACGACGATCCGTTCGCGGGCGAGGAGAACCGCGGATTCCTGTCCAAGCTCGCCTTCTGGCGCGACGACAAGAACATCGACAAGGAGAACCAGTACCTGGTGAACCTGCGTCCCCAGGGGGCGACTACCGAGGTGGTGGTTCTCAACAAGGACGGCGAGCGCTCCAACTCCGATACCGCCAAGCGGATACTGACGCTGATCCACGAGCAGATCCGCTGACGCGGGATGCGCTTCGTCTCGCTGGGGAGCGGCAGCCGGGGCAACGCGACCCTGGTCGAGGCGGAGGGGACCCGGCTGCTCCTGGACTGCGGCTTTCCCGCCCGGGAGGCGGAGCAGCGGCTGGCGGGCCTGGGTGTGGACCCCGGCACCCTGGATGCCGTGATCGTAACCCACGAGCACGGTGACCACCTCCGCGGTGTCGGCGTGCTGGCACGCCGGCACCGCCTGGAGGTGCACATGACGGCCGGCACCCGCAGGGCGGGTCGCTGCGGGACGCTTCCCCGACTGCGCACCCTGGATCCCCACGGCGGGCCGGTCCCCGTTGGAGGCTTCCGCGTTGCTCCCCTGGCAGTGCCCCACGACGCATGCGAGCCGGTCCAGTTCGTTATCGAGGCCCGGGGGCTGAGCCTCGGCGTGCTCACCGATACCGGCAGGATCACCCCCCATATCCTCGACTCCCTGCGCCATTGCGACGCCCTGATCCTGGAGTGCAACCACGACCCGCGCATGCTCGCCGACGGCCCCTATCCACCCGCCCTCCAGGCGCGGGTGGCCGGTCCCCTCGGGCACCTGAGCAACGCCCAGGCGGCCGACCTGGTCGGCTGCCTCGACCACTGCCGTCTGCGCCGCCTGGTGGCGGCCCACCTGAGCGAGAAGAACAACCATCCGGAGCTCGTCCGCAATGCCCTGCTGGAGGCGGCACCTGACGTGGAGTCCCGCCTCTCTGTTCTGCAACAGGACCGCGTCAGCGACTGGTTCGAGCTCTGATCGGCACCGCCGGGACGCCGAGGGTGCAAGGCTCGTTATCCGGGCCGCGAGGGGCGGGCAGGCGCGCTGACCGCGCCCCGTGTTCCACGCCGTCTGCGCGCACTCGCCTGGACCCGCTCCTGAACGGAGCGATCCGGGCTCCGGCCCGGTGCAGGCATGGGCGTCGCACCGACGACGCTGGTTCCTCCCGGCCGAATCGACCCGGCACGAGCGGGCAAGGGGGGCCTTGGCGCGCTTGACGTGTTGGCGGTTGTGGATCGGGCTCGACTGCGGTGGCGCGGGGACACCGGCCGATACGCTGCGTTATGATGACGGCCCCCTGGATGCGTCGATCCCGAAAGGTGCGAGATGCTCACTCTGCGCGGTGCGCCTGCACTGTCCGAATTCCGTCTCCGTAAGCTCGAAGCGCGCCTCGCCCGGGCGGTGGGACGGCCCGTCGGGGTCTACGCCGAGCACCTGCATTTCGCCGAGCTCGACCAGGCGCTGGATGCCGCAGAGCAGGCCATCCTGGAGCACCTGCTGCGCTACGGCCCGCGGCTGCCGGGCCACGAGCCCCGCGGCCAGCTGATCCTGGCGGTGCCCCGTCCGGGGACGATCTCGCCCTGGTCGTCCAAGGCCACGGACATCGCCCATTGCTGCGGGCTCGACAAGCTTCAGCGTCTCGAGCGGGGCGTCGCCTACCATCTGGCTCCCCGGGGGCGGGAGCTGGACGATAAGGAGCTCACCGCGGCCGCCGCGGTCGTCCACGATCGCATGACCCAGTCCGTGCTGTTCGACCCCGCCGATGCAGTGATCCTGTTCACCCATGCGCGGCCCAGGCCGTTCGCGCGGGCGGACGTCCTGGCCGGGGGGCGCGACGCGCTCACGGCGGCCAACGCCGAGCTCGGGCTGGCCCTGTCGGACGACGAGATCGACTATCTGGTGGAGAGCTTCTCCGGTCTCGGGCGCAACCCCTCGGACGTGGAGCTGATGATGTTCGCTCAGGCGAACTCGGAGCACTGCCGTCACAAGATCTTCAACGCAGACTGGGTCATCGACGGGGCGGTGCAGCCCCGCTCCCTCTTCGGCATGATCCGCAACACGACTGAGCGCTCGCCGGCGAACGTACTCTCGGCCTACCGGGACAATGCTGCCGTGGTGGCGGGCCACAGGGGCCGGCGATTCTATGCCGACCCGGTGACCGGCTGCTACGGCGAGTCAGAGGAGGACATCCACCTGCTGATGAAGGTGGAGACCCACAATCACCCCACCGCCATATCGCCAGACCCGGGTGCCGCGACCGGCGCGGGCGGGGAGATCCGTGACGAGGGCGCCACGGGACGGGGCGCCAAGCCGAAGGCGGGCCTGGCGGGATTCTCGGTGTCGAACCTGCTGATACCCGGCGCGGAGCAGCCCTGGGAGACCGACCACGGCCGGCCCGGACGCATCGTCTCGGCACTGGAGATCATGCTCGAGGGGCCCATAGGCGCGGCGTCGTTCAACAACGAGTTCGGCCGCCCCAATATCTGCGGCTACTTCCGCACCTACGAGGAATCGGTGCCTGGGCCCGACGGCCCGGAACTGCGCGGATACCACAAGCCGATCATGCTCGCCGGCGGTCTGGGCAATATTCGGGCCGGCCACGTCCACAAGGGCGAGTTTCCGCCGGGCACGCCCCTGGTGGTCCTCGGCGGACCCGCCATGCTGATCGGACTGGGCGGCGGGGCGGCCTCTTCCATGGCCTCGGGCACCTCGGCGGAGGACCTGGATTTCGCCTCCGTGCAGCGGGCCAATCCCGAGATGCAGCGCCGATGCCAGGAGGTGATCGACCGCTGCTGGGCGCGGGGTGAGGACAGCCCGATCCTGTTCATCCACGATGTGGGGGCCGGCGGCCTCTCGAACGCGCTGCCCGAGCTGGTGCACGATTCCGCCCGGGGCGGGCGCTTCGAGCTGCGGGCGATTCCGACCGCCGACCCGGGCATGTCGCCCCTTGAGATCTGGTGCAACGAGGCCCAGGAGCGATACGTCATCGCCGTGAAGACGGACAGGCTGGAGG
>JASFUT010000395.1:0-3226 GCA_050050175.1 Chromatiales bacterium | reverse complement strand
GGTTCGTTCCGCGGTGACGGCACCTGGCATTCCCGTTGACCCGTGAGCGCAATGAGCCCGTCGAGCAGCGAAGAGCCGGATACCACGACGACCACGGGGTCGGCGTGGCTGGATCTGCACCTGCGCCCCTTCAGCCGCCAGGCCGGCCTGAGCAGGCCCTTTACCCACACCGGGTTCCTCATGCAGGCGAACGTCCTGCGCGATCGGATCCTCGAGCCCGGCAGCGTGACCGTGCTGCGCGGCGAGCCCGGCATCGGCCGCCACGCCCTGCTCGATCATCTCACCAACGAGCTCCGGAACAACGTGTACTGGCACCGGCTCCAGATGCGTGCCCATACCGACCTTGGACGTGCCCTGGGGCGGCGCTTCCCGGGTTCGGCCGACCCCGAGGCCGACTGGGCCCGGCTGATCGCGGGTGACCAGGTAGACCCCACGCACAGCGTGGTGCTGGTCGACGATGCCCAGCTGTTGAGCACCGGGGACCTCGAGCGCCTCTTGCAGCTCCTGGAGGAGCAGGCCCCGCAGGCGAGCCTGGTGCTGGTGGCCGAGCCGAGCATCGAGCCCCTGATCGCCCGGCTGGACCCCGAGACGGCCGCGCGCATCCACACCCTGTCGGTCCTGCCCCTGCGGCGCAACCAGCTCGCCGAATATGTCGCGCACCGGCTGCGCGTCGCAGGGATCCGCAGCCGCAGCCCGTTGGGCGACGCGGAGCTGCGGCGCATATACCGGGAGTCGGGCGGAGTCCCGGGCCGTATCAACGAGGTGGCCCGGAACATCCTCGAGGAGATCTACGAGTCCGAGCAGGAAGACGTCGACTTCGGGCGGGGGGGCGGCAACCCGGCCACCACCGCCCTGCTGCTCTCCGGGGCACTGCTGCTGATCACGGGCGGAGCCTGGCTGTGGGCGCATATGGATGAACGTGAGACGCCTCGCCCCCGGCTCGCGGCAAGTGATGCCGGGCAGGTCAGGGGGCCCTCCGAGCGGACGACCGAGACGCTCTCTCTGCCGCCTCCCTCGTCGAGCGAACCGGCCGACGAGCCGAAGCCTTCTCCGCCGACGACCACGCCGGGGCCGGATCAGACCAGCCCGCCGTCCCCCTCACCCGAATCAGCCGCGACCTCACCCGAACCCGCCATCGCATCAGCGACGACCCCGGTCACCCTCGAGTCCGGCGAACCGGATGCCGCTCCCTCCCACCGGAGGGCGCCCGAGCCGACGCCCGATCGCGACACCACCGACCTCCAGGGACCCGATTGGCTGATGGACCAGGCCAGCGACGCCTACACCCTGCAGGTTCTGGCCGTGCGGGACTTCACCGCCATCGAGCGCCTGTGCGCCAGCCCCGGCGCCTGCGCGCAGGCCGCCTGGTACGCCCAGGAGCGCGACGGATCGACCTGGTACCGCCTCGTGGTGGGCGCCTATCGCAGCCGGGTCGAGGCCCGGGAAGCCATCGAGGAACTGCCCCCCGGCCTGAGGGATCAAACTCCGTGGATCCGCCCCCTGCGCGATGTCCAGCGTGCGATCTCCGAGGGTTCCCGTCCGGCGCAGGCGGGAAATTGATCGCATTTCGGGCGGCTCTGTATACTATCCAGCCTTTTGCCCTGCTCACGGGGCCCTCCCAGCCCCTCGACGACTCCGGTGGCACAATGAGCGACTACCAGCGACCCCGCGGTCTGTACCGCCCGGCCTTCGAGCACGACAACTGCGGTTTCGGCCTGATCGCCAACATCGACGATCGCCCGAGTCACTGGCTGGTTCAGACCGCCATCAAGTCCCTGGCGCGGCTCACCCACCGGGGAGCGATCGCCGCCGACGGCAAGACCGGCGACGGCTGCGGTCTGCTGCTCAAGCGCCCCGATGCCTTCCTGCGCGCGATCGCCACGGACAGCGGCATCGAGCTGGCCGAGCGCTACGCGGTGGGCGTGCTGTTCCTCAATCCCGACGATGACAAGGCGGGAGAGGCCCGCCGCCTGGTCGAGGAGATCGTTCAGGACGAGGGCCTGCAGATCGCGGGCTGGCGCGTCGTGCCCACCAATTCGGAGGCCTGCGGCGACGAGGCACTCAAGAGCCTGCCGCGCATCGAGCAGGTGTTCGTCAACGCCCCGCCCGAGCTCGACGAGGCCCATTTCGAGCGCCATCTGTACATCGGCAGGCGCCGGCTGGAGAGGGCGCTCGAGGACAAGGACCCCTATTTCTATGTCCCCAGCTTCTCCTCACGGGTCATCTCCTACAAGGGTCTGGTCATGCCGGCCAACCTGCCGGTCTTCTACCCCGACCTGCACGATGAGCGCATGGAGTCGGCGATCGCCGTCTTTCATCAGCGTTTCTCGACCAACACCCTGCCCCAGTGGCGTCTGTCGCAGCCGTTCCGCTATCTGGCGCACAACGGGGAGATCAACACCATCCAGGGCAACCGCAACTGGGCCAACGCCCGGGCCCACAAGTTCGAGACCCCGCTGATCCCCGACATGGCCCAGGTGCGGCCCCTGGTCGCGATGGAGGGCTCGGACTCGAGCTCCCTGGACAACATGCTCGATGCCCTGCTCTCGGGCGGCATGGACGTGTTCCGGGCCATGCGCCTGCTCATCCCGCCGGCCTGGCAGAACGTCCAGCATCTCGACCCCGAGCTGCGCGCCTTCTACGAGTACAACTCGATGCACATGGAGCCCTGGGACGGCCCCGCGGGGGTGGTCCTCACCGAGGGCCGTCACGCCTGCTGCGTGATGGACCGCAACGGGCTGAGGCCGGCACGCTGGGTGCAGACCAAGGACCGCCACATCACTCTGGCCTCGGAGATCGGCGTCTACGACTACGCGCCCGAGGACGTGGTGCGCAAGGGGCGCCTGAAGCCCGGCGAGATGATCGCGGCCGATACCGAGACCGGCGAGATCCTGCTCTCCCGGGACATCGACGAGAAGCTCAAGCAGCGCAATCCCTACCGGACCTGGCTCAACGAGAACGTCCGCTACCTGGAGGCCCGTCTCGCCGAGGAGCCGCTCAGTGAGCGGCCGATGGACGCCGAGACCCTCGCGACCTACGAGAAGATGTTCCAGGTCACCTTCGAGGAGCGCGACCAGGTGCTGCGCCCCCTCGCTGAGTCGGGCAATGAAGGCGTCGGCTCCATGGGCGACGATACGCCCATGGCGGTGCTGTCGTCGCGCTATCGCGGGCTGCATCACTTCTTTCGCCAGCAGTTCAGCCAGGTGACCAACCCGCCGATCGATCC
>JASFUT010000394.1:0-3238 GCA_050050175.1 Chromatiales bacterium | reverse complement strand
GTGCGACGGACGAGCCCCCGGTGGGACGCCGAGGCGATCCGCGATGCCGTGGCGGGAGTCGCGGGCATGAGAGAGCAGGAGCGCGAGCACTGCGGCCCGTTCAAGCAGAGCTACTACGTCGACCACGACCGCAACGACGCGGTGCTGCAGGCGGTGCGCGAGCTCGTGGAGGGCAGGTTCGACGAGGTCATCGTCTACAGCTACGACTCCCAGTCCGGCGACGGCCTGCTCGACTTCCTTCCGCAGAGCGCGACCAAGCAGACCGCGCTCGAGTACGTCGCCGCCGAGCTCGGCCAGGACAAGGCGGATGTGGTCTTCTGCGGCGACAGCGGCAACGACGTCTTCCCGCTCACCGCGGGGTTCTCGGGCGTGATGGTGCGAAATGCCGACGAGCAGCTGGTCTCCGATGTCCGCAAGGCCGCCGAGGCGAACCCTAGCCTTCGGATCTACCACGCCCGGGGCGGGTTCAAGGGCCTGAGCGGCTACTACACCAGCGGCGTCATCGAGGGCGCCTACCACTACGGGGTCTTTCCCGACGACTGACCCGGGCGGGGCTGGCCGCTGCGGCGGGCTCGCGCTCACCGAGCGCTCCTACGGGCGCCGCGGCCTGATCCGCCGCAGGAGCGGGTCCCAGCCGCGAAGACCAGGAATCTGCGGGGGGACGGCCCGGCCTGCGGGAGCGGTCGTTGCTCGGCGCATCCATGCGCCTCGCCCCTGCGGGGCCAACCCGCACGCCCGGTCCCGGCAGGCCTGTCAGGCCTCGAGGCTCTCTGCGAGCGGGCGCCCGCCGGCTGAGGCCGCCTCCAACCAGGGCCGAGGTCATTCGCCGGTCCCTCCGCGCGGCGAAGCCGCCGCCCGGCCCGTTGGCAGGCTGGTCCGGCCGCGGTTCTGCCTCGGCGGCGCTACACCGTCCCTTGACCGCCTTTTCGGCCGGCCCATACTCTTGTTGAGGGCCGAGCGCACGCCGCGACGGCCCGGCAGGGGAGACAGGGGTGAGTGCTCTCACATCAGTCCTCGGGGCCGGCCTGCTTTGGGCCGCCACATCGGCGGCGTTCGCGGCCCCTTCGCCGCCGGAGGTCGTCGCACAGACGAAGTCCTATCCGCGCATCCCGGGCCCGGCGCCGGCCCCTTCCGCGGTCAATAAGGGGCCGGTGCCGGCGTTGACTGCGCCGCGTCCGCGGTGCGTGCCGACGGTGAAGGCCCTGGGCCCGTCCGGATGCCTGCCGCCGGCCGGAGGGTCGGTCGTCGTTCGTGGCACCTGCCTCGGAGAAGCGCCCGGCGTCCTGCGTCCAGCCCTTCAGCCTCCCGGCTCGGGCATCCGTATCCTTCGCCACCGGACCTGGAGCGACAAGGCGATCGGCCTCACCCTGCCCTCGGGGCTTGGACTGAAGCCGTCCTCGCGGGTCCGCCTCGGTGTCGCGGACACGGCGAGCAAGCCCCCGCGCTGGGTGGGTGCCGCCGCCCACTTCCCTGTCTGCAAGGCGAAGCCGGCGCTGCGGCCCCCGCCGGCCCGTACCTACGTCAAGCCGCCCCACCCCGCTCCCAGCCCCCGGGTTGCGACGCCGCCGGCCCCGGCCCGCAGCGATCGCGTGACGACCCGCAAGCCACCGCCGCCCCCGGTTGCGGCCGCGCCGACGGCGCGAGAGCCCGTCGGGACGCACCGCCGGGCGCCTGCCCCCGCTCCGCCACCGACTGATGGCGTCGCACCGCCGCCCGCTCCCGGGACGATGATGAGCCGCGAGAGCCTGCCGCTGCCCCTGCGCATCTTCCCGCCCGAGGAGGGCTGGACGAGCGTATCCCTGGATTCCGCGCCGTACTTCCGCTTCGTGCTCGCCGCTCCGGCGGAGGATTCCGGCGTCTACTGCGGGCCGACCTTCGACGCGGTGGCGGTACGCATCGAGGGCGGGACCCGAATCCCCGTCCTCAGCGCGCAGCCCCTGCTGGAGGGCAGCCATGCATACTTTGCGAACTTCCCGCCCGAGCAGTTCCGCGACCGCAAGGGACTGTACCGCCTGGAGGTGACCTCCAGTGCCGGCTGCCGGGTCAGGAGTCCCGACTTCTCGGTCGGGGTCTGCGACTACGGTCTGGGCGAGGTCACCTTCGCGGACGGACGGGACCTCAACACGGGCTTCGCCTACGACCCGATGGAGGACCTGATCCATGCGGATCTCAGGGCGGAGGTCACCTGGAACGGCATCCGCGGCTGCGACCGGACCAATGGCCTCAGTGTGCGGAGCGTGCTGACCGGGGAAGAGCTTGTCCTCCCGGCCTCGCGGCCTGAGTTCACGGCCGACGCATTCGGAGCCGGACGCAGCCTGCTGGTCGACATCCACTTCCCCGGCTGGTTCGAGAACACCGCGGCCCTGCGCCGGGGGCGGTTCATCCCCATGGAGATCGCCCTGGAGATCGACCCGCCGGGGTGCGACGGCGACCCGTCGAACAACCGCAAGAGCGTGGACGTTCGGATCCTGGCGCCCCAGAACAACGACCTCCAGGTCGCCGTCGAGCGCGACACGTCGGTGCCGGTGGCGGTGACCACCCGGGAGGAGGTGATCCGCAACAGTGCAGGCGAGGTGGTCCAGCGTTTCGACATCCACACCCTCCGGATGCGCCTGACCATGAAGGCCATGAACCTGAGCTCCAATGACGCGGGGGGGCCGGCGCCTGAGGTGCCCGACGTCAACGTGGACTGGCAGGTGGAGAAGTGGAACGGGGTCACCGGGGACTGGCGTCGCACCGACCAGTACGGCCGGCTGCCCCTGCCCCCCGTCGCGACGCGGGAGTGGAGCGAGCAAGGCGTGGACGTCACCTTCACGGCCACGGACAGCTCACGGGTGCGCGCCCGGGCGGTGCTGGTCAACCCGCGGAAGTGGATGGACCCGGATCTGTCGAACAACACCGCCCTGAGCGCAGAGCTCTACCCGTAGGCCGTGGCTGGCCGCTGGCGGGCGCCTCCCGGACAGGCCGGACCCGAATGGCACCTGCCCCAGGCCGTAATCCGTGCTCGTCCATGAAACACGGGGCCGATCTCCTCCCCCTTGCCCGTGAGGGGAGAGGGCAACGGAGTTCTTCCAGCGTCCTAATTGTTGTGCGTGAGCGATCAGCTGCGTGTTGAGGAAGCGCCGTTCAGGCCGTACCCCATCGTTCCCGTAGGTGCAGCCGGTCATGCCACGCACCCATTCTGCGGCCCCGGCATTGGCCGCCTGGAAGGTGCACGCGAGAGGGTCCGCGAGTCCTA
>JASFUT010000393.1:0-3242 GCA_050050175.1 Chromatiales bacterium | reverse complement strand
GGCGTGCAGGGACCAGCCCGAGACGTGATAGGCAGGCGGCGGTTGACACACACTGTCCTGTCGGGAAGAAGAGGGAAAAGACAACTTTTCTATTTAATAACATAGGCTTAGATGAGTCTGTCTGCCGCCGTGGTGAGCGATGCGGGCTAGCTGCCCCACTGAAGGTGGGAGATGTCGGCGACCCGCAGGAACAGCCCGCCGAGGGAGGTCAGCAGCGCCAGGCGATTGTGCCGCTCGCGCTCGTCCTCGCACATTACCATGACCTCGTCGAAGAAGCGGTCCACGGCCGCACGCAGTCCGGCCAGGGTGCGCAGAGCCTGCTCGTACCTACCGCTGCCGAGCAGGGGCTCCACCTCGGGGCGGACGCGCTGCAGGGCCTCGAACAGGGCGCGCTCGGCGTCCTCCGAGAACAGGCCGGGAACCGGCTCCGCGGGCACAGGCTCGTCCGTCTTGCGCAGGATGTTGCGGATGCGCTTGTTGGCGCCGGCCAGCGCTTGCGCCTCCGGGAGCTCCCTGAACGCGGCCACCGCGCGGATCCGCCGGTCGAGATCCGCGGGCGATGCCGGGCGCAGCTCGGCGACCGCATCGAAGAGGTCGTTGTCGAACCCCTGGTCCGCGTAGTAGCCCCTGAGCCGCTCGAGCATGAATTCGTAGACGTCGTCCGGCGCATCGCCGGCGATCTGGTCGCCGAGCGGCGACGCCGCCTGGCGCAGGAGCCCGGGGAGGTCCAGGTCCAGATCCCTCTCCACCAGGATGCGCAGGGCGCCCAGGGCGGCCCTTCGCAGGGCGAAGGGATCCTTGTCGCCCGTGGGGCGCTGTCCAATGCCGAAGATCCCGACCAGCGTGTCCAGGCGATCGGCCAGGGCGATCGCGGTGCCGGTGGCGGTCTGAGGCAGGCGGTCGCCCGAGAACCTGGGCAGGTAGAGCTCTTCCATCGCACGTGCCAGCTCCTCGGGCTCGCCGTCGCGCCGCGCCTGATAGGTCCCCATGACGCCCTGCATCTCCGGGAACTCGTAGACCATCTCCGTCATCAGGTCGCAGCGGCTGAGCATACCGGCCCGGGCCGCCAGCGCCCCGTCGCCCCCGAGCCCCTCCGCGATGGACGAGGCGAGCGCGGCAACCCGCTCGGATTTCTCGTACATGCTTCCGAGCCGTTTCTCGAACAGCACCGATCTTAGCGAGCCTACGCGGTCCGCCAGCGTGCGCTTTCCGTCCTGCTCCCAGAAGAACATGGCGTCGGTCAGCCGCGGCCGCACCACCCGCTCGTTACCCTCCTTGATCAGCTCCGGCCTGGGGCTGTCGATGTTGGCGACGGTGATGAAATGGCTCATCAGGCGGCCTTCGGCGTCCAACAACGGAAAGTACTTCTGATTCTGCTTCATCGTCAGGATCAGCGCCTCGTGGGGCACCTCGAGAAACCGGTCCTCGAAGCTTCCGGCGATCGGCACCGGCCATTCGACGAGCGCCGTGACCTCGTCGAGCAGCGCGTCGTCGATGTCCGCCCGGCCGCCCAGGCTCTCGGCCGTCTGGGTGACCTGCGTGCGGATCCTCTCTCGGCGGCGCTGGAAATCGCCGATGACCCAGCCCGTACCTTCGAGCGCTTCGGCATAGTCGGCAGGGCGTCCGATCCAGATCGCCCCCGGGTGGTGAAACCGGTGGCCGCGGGTCATCCGTCCGGCATCGGTGTCGAGCAGCCGGCAGGGCACGACCTGCTCCCCGTGCAGGAACAGGATCCAATGCACCGGTCGGACGAACTGGGCGTCCGAGTCTCCCCAGCGCATGCGCTTGGGCACGGGCAGCCGGTTGAGCGCGGCTTCGGCGATGCCCGGAAGCAGCTCCGCGGCCGCCTTGCCGGTCTCCTTGACCCGGTACATAAGCCACTCGCCCTTCTCGCTCGCGACCCGCTCCAGGCGGTCCACGTCCACACCGCAGGAGCGGGCGAAGCCCTCGGCGGCCTTTGTCGGCCTCCCCTCGGCATCGAACGCCGCCCGGACCGCGGGTCCCCGCCGCTCGGTCGACCGGTCCGGCTGCCACCGTGCGCAGGCCTCCACCATCACGGCCAGGCGTCTCGGAGTGGCGAAGCCCTGCGCGGCGCCATGGTCGAGCCCCGCCCTGTCCAGGCCTGCCACCAGCTCCCGCGTCAGTGCCTCGGACAGGGTTCGAAGTGCGTTGGGCGGCAGCTCCTCGGTGCCGATCTCGAACAGCAGGTCCGCCTGCTCAGCCATGGGCTGCCTCCCGGGCTGCGCCGAGCATCGGAAAGCCCAGCCTCTCGCGGGCCTCGTAATAGGTCTGCGCCACCGCGCGTGCCAGGGCCCGGACGCGCAGGATATAGCGCTGCCGCTCGGTGACCGACACGGCGTGGCGCGCATCGAGCAGGTTGAATGAATGGGAAGCCTTGAGCACCTGCTCGTAGGCCGGCAGCGGCAGCCCGGCCTCGATCAGCCGCTGACAGTCGCGCTCGCACTGGTCGAACAGTCCGAACAGGAAATCCACGTCGGCGTGCTCGAAGTTGTATGCCGACTGCTCCACCTCGTTCTGGTGGAAGACGTCCCCGTAGGTCACCCTGCCCTGGGGTCCCTCGGTCCACAGCAGGTCGAAGACGCTCTCCACGCCCTGGAGATACATGGCGATGCGCTCCAGCCCGTAAGTGATCTCACCGGTCACGGGCCGGCAGTCGAGTCCGCCCACCTGCTGGAAATAGGTGAACTGCGTGACTTCCATGCCGTTGAGCCAGACTTCCCAGCCCAGCCCCCAGGCCCCGAGGGTCGGTGACTCCCAGTTGTCCTCGACGAAGCGCACGTCGTGCACCTTCGGATCGATCCCCAGCATCTCCAGCGATGCCAGGTAGAGGCTCTGGATGTCGAGCGGCGAGGGCTTGAGCACGACCTGATACTGGTAGTAGTGCTGCAGTCGATTGGGGTTCTCCCCGTAGCGGCCGTCCGTGGGACGGCGCGAGGGCTGGACATAGCCGCAGCTCCAGGGCTCGGGGCCGATGGCCCGCAGGAAGGTCGCCGGATGGAATGTGCCGGCGCCCACCTCCATGTCGAGCGGCTGGAGGATCACGCATCCCTGGCGTGCCCAGTAGTCGTTCAACGCGGCGATCAGGTCCTGAAAGCTGAGCATCTGTCAGCGGCTCCCGTGCGCGAGCGGCGGCGCGGCCGTGCCCTGAAAAGTCGGGTGAGTATACCGGTCCGGGCTCGATCTTGGCCAACGCCCGGGGCCTTTGCAGAACAGCGTCATAG
>JASFUT010000392.1:0-3245 GCA_050050175.1 Chromatiales bacterium | reverse complement strand
AGCCGAGGGCAGTGAAGATGCGCTCGAGCGCCGCGAGGGGCTCACGCTCAAAGTCCTCGAAACGCAGCTCCACGAAGTCACCGGCCGGCAGGGATTGCGCGTCGGCGTAGAGTGCGTCCAGGAGCTTCGGGTAACTCTCGAGGATCAGCGCCTCGACGGGCAGCTCGGAGAGCGAATAGTCCTGCAGGGCCAGTTCCTCGAGCATGGCGCCGAAAAAATGGCGTGTCGATCGAAAGACCACATAGGGATTGCGATGGATGTGGATGAACTTGGCCTGCGGCCAGATCTTCCTGAGCCGAGCGATCTGGGCGGTGTAGACCGGGTTCTTGATCAACAGCTGACGGTTCCCCTGCTGCCGGAAGACGCGCTCGAGCAGCTGGACGATCGACTCCCGCCAGCGCTCGATCTCGCCGGGCCGGCAACCCTCGAGATACACGCCGCGCCGGAAGTGCCGCTCGAAGTGCCGCGGGAAATAGATGCCGTGGTAGTACGAGGGCGCGCCCATGCTGGCCAGGGCGATCGAGTCCTCCTGCGGGGAATCGGGCTCCACCGCCACACGGTCCACGTAGCGATCCTCGGGCAAGGCGCGGTTCAGCCACGGCTCGAATAGCTGCACCAGCCCCAGGACGTCCCAGGGCATCCCCGCCGCAAGCGGCGAGATATGGCCGAAGCGCTCGGCCTTCGACAATACGTTGTGCAGATGGGTCGTGCCGCTGCGCCAGTAACCCACAATAAACAAGGGTGCCGGCATCGGCGCCGCGCGGCTGCGCCGGTGCCGATACCGCACCTGCTCGGCCAGGGAGAACGGGAGGCGCGCCAGGGTCACGGTCAGCGCGATGCCCGCCTGGGGCAGGCGATCGACGGCTACCGGACCGTTGTCGGTCAACAGGCGCAGGAGCGTTCCCAGGTTCGCGCCGCAGAGGGGGTGAAACAGGCTCGCCACGGGCAGCAGCGGCCGCTTGGCCGCGATCGGGCTCCGCTCAGCGGGTTCCCGTGCGCATGCGCAGGGCCATACCCGCCAGGGTCTTGCCGAAGTCCCAGACCGCCCCCGGCACCCGGTGGGCGTCGGCGACGACATCGGTGACCGCATCGACGATCCAGCGCACATCGTCGTCGTTGAGGATCAGCGGCGGAATGAACTTGACGATGTTCATCTCGTGCCCGGCCACCTGCGAGAGCAACCGATGCCGCGTGAACAGCGGCCCGGTGATCATCTGGGAGAACAGACCCTTGTTGGCGCTCTCGAGCATCTTCCAGGAGACCTTGAGCTTCCAGCTGCGCGGCTCGTCGAACTCCAGGGCCATCATCAGCCCGCGACCGCGCACGTCGCGCAAAAACTCGAAGCGGTCAACGAGCTGTCCGAGCTCGGCCACGAGGCGGGCCCCCATGCGGGCGGAGTGCTCCACCAGTCCCTCCTGCTCAATGACCTCCAGGGTTGCCAGGCCCGCCGCCATGGCGAGATTGTTGCGTCCGAAGGTATTGCTGTGAACCACCGCCCGATCCATCCGGTTGAAGACCTTGTCGAAGATCCAGTCCCGCCCCAGTATGGCTCCGACCGGCACGAATCCGCCCGACAGGGCCTTGGCCACACAGACCAGATCGGGCTCGACGCCCCAGTGCTCCACGGCCCACATCTTTCCGGTTCGCCCCAGGCCGGTCTGGACCTCGTCGGCGATGAACAGCGTCCCGTGCCTGCGGCACAGCTCGACCGCTCCCGGCAGGTAGTCCTCTGGCGGAATGAACACTCCGTGGCCCTGGATGGGCTCGGTGATGAAGGCCGCCACGTCATTGCCCGCCAGTGCCTCGGCCAGGGTCTCCAGGTCACCGAAGGGGACCCGGACGAAATCGGGGACCAGCGGACCGAAGCCCTCCCGGAAGTGCCGCTCGTCGGTGGCGGACAACGAGCCCAGGGTCAGACCGTGATAGGCACCCTGGCAGTACACGATCTTGGAGCGGCCCGTCGCGCTGCGAGCGAACTTCAAGGCGCCCTCGACCGCCTCGGTCCCCGAGTTCGCAAAGAAGACGCGCTTGATGTCGCCCGGAGCGAGTCCGACCAGCCGCTCGGCCAGCAGACCGGCCAGGATCGAGACATCGAGCTGCTGCAGGTTCGGAAGCTCGGCATCGAGGACATCGTGCAGTACCCGGATGACCGCCGGATGGTTGCGCCCGAGCGCGAACACGCCGAAGCCGGCGAGCAGATCCAGGTATTTCTCACCCTGATCGTCGTAGAGATACTGACCCTCGGCACGCACATACTGGCGATCGAAGCCGATCGTGCGCAGCACGCGCACCATCTGGGCGTTCATGTGCTGCTCGTGCAGGTCGAACTTGTCTTTTCGCCGCTGCTCGATGAGCGCGAGGATGTCCATCTGGGCAAGGGGCCTCGGGGCCGGTCAGGGAGCCGGTATCTTACCCGAACCCGCGGTTTGCTGTCCCCACGTCCCGGCTGGCGAAAACCGGCGCCGCGCAGGGCGCTGCCGAGCCGAACAAAGGGCTTCGCGAATCACCTGTGGGGCGGCGGCGGTCCGTGCGTTGATTCCCTCTCCCGATCTGCTATCAGATCCATTGGGAGCCCACCGTGCCTGTGGGGCCCGTCGTCTCCTTTCCAAGCGGGAGGCGAGACATCCTTGACTCTCCCCGTCCTCGCGGCGGGGTTTTCTTCAGAGGGCCCCCGGATTCCTTGCCTTTGCCCGGATTTCCCGGGCGCCTGCGCCCCCTCAACGCCCGCCCGCCCGCCTCCACAAGGGGCCCCGGTGCTGTGACCGGGCTCAAGAAATCCGAAGATTGAACGCTTCCATCCATATGTAGAAGCCCGCTGTCCGCAGGGATCGGAGGCCCTCCCTCACCGCCGAGCCCGCGCCGGCGGATGCTGCCGTGCCGCGAGCCGGTGGCGCGGACCAGGGTCCGAGACAATAAAAAGCACTCAAGGAACCAGGACGTCGTAAGACAACGGAGAGCCGGATGTCCGAACACGGTTACGCAAACGCGGCCCGCCTGGGCGGCCAGGGGAACAATCCCCCTAAGATCTCACAGCGGGACGCGACGCGGATCCTCTATGCCTGCCGCGATAAGGCCACCGAGCGTCTGACCGGGGTCCTCTCCGAGTTCGTCAAGACCATCGAGAAGGCGATCTTCGGACTCGCCAACGAGACCAACGATCAGGACACGCAGAGCGGCTACTTCGTGTTCATGGACCAGCTCAAGGACAACCCGGGCGTGGTACAGGAACGCTTCAAGACCCTCTA
>JASFUT010000391.1:0-3248 GCA_050050175.1 Chromatiales bacterium | reverse complement strand
CTCCCCACCTCCACCAGCCGTTCGATCGCCGCCCGGTTGGTCCAGGAGCTGGCAATCCGCGCCGCCGAGGCGGCGTCCAGCCAGCGCCACTCCAGGTGCTCGGCGGGGTTCAGACGGATGGTGCGCCGGGCCGGCAGCCGCGCCCGGAACCAGTGCTCCAGGTTGAATCGGGCCGAGGGGGCGTAACGGGCCCGCCAGGGCCCAACGATAGGAAAGCGCTCGCGGTGCCGGCAGTCCTCCAGGGCGCTGCCGACCCGCAGCCCGGTCTCCTCGTAGAGCTCGCGCTGCGCCGCGTGGCGCGCGGTCTCACCCCATCTCAGGCTTCCGGTCACCGACTGCCAGAAATCCGGGGGCTCGCGCCTGCGCAGCATCAGGACCTCTCCCGCCGCTGTGCAGGCCAACACGAGCACGGATTCCGGGCGCTTGTAGGGGCGAGCGCCCATGCTGGTCCCCTCGTTCGGCCGATGAGTCGCCGCTCGCTCATGTACCCGACGGCCGGCTCGCGCTCGGCGCGTGGCGAGCTGGGCAGGACTCGCCGCCGTCGCGGCCGCGCGGGTGTCCGAGACAGATCTAAGATACCTGCGAGCGCACAGGGGGAAAACGTCCGCCCCGCGCGAGTGGAGGACATCCCGGCCCGGGTGAGCCGCGGGCGCGAGGCCGCTCGGCGACCCGCAGGCCTTCGAGCGCCACCCCGGCCCCGTGCCGGACGAGACACACCGCCCGTGTTGCGGCTCGAGGCGATCCTCAGACGGCCGCGTAGCGGCGGCAGAGGTCAGCCGGCCTCACCGCTCTGGGGCTTGCGCACCCGGATGGAGAGCTCGCGCAGCTGGGCCGGGCTCACCTCCGAGGGCGCACTGGTCAGCGGGCAGGCGGCGGTCTGGGTCTTGGGGAAGGCCATGACCTCGCGGATGGACCCGGCCCCGGCCATGAGCATGACCAGCCGATCGAGGCCGAAGGCGATGCCCCCGTGCGGCGGGGCGCCGTACTTCAGCGCCGTCAGCAGGAAGCCGAACTTCTCCCGGGCCTCCGCCTCACCGATCCCGAGCAGGCGAAAGACACGCTCCTGCAGCTCCTCGCGGTGGATACGGATGGAGCCCCCGCCGATCTCCGTCCCGTTGAGCACCATGTCGTAGGCCCGCGACAGGCAGGCGCCCGGGTCCCGCTCCAGCTGGTCCAGCTGGTCCGCCCGGGGGGCTGTGAAGGGATGGTGCAGGGCCCACCAGCGGTCCTCCGCGGGGTCCCACTCGAACATGGGGAAGTCCACCACCCAGAGCGGGCGCCAGCCGGCCTCGACCAGACCGAGATCCTCGCCCAGGCGCACGCGCAGTGCTCCCAGGGCCTCGTTGACCACCCGGGCCTTGTCGGCGCCGAAGAAGATCAGGTCCCCGTCGGCGGCGCCGGTGCGCGTCAGGATGCCCTCGACCGCCTCGTCAGGCAGGAACTTCAGGATGGGCGACTGCAGCCCTTCGCGGCCCTTTGCGGTCTCGTTGACCTTGATGTACGCGAGCCCCTTGGCCCCGTAGATGCCGACGAATCGGGTGTAGTCGTCGATCTCCTTCCGGGTGAGCTCCCCTCCGCGGGGCAGGCGCAGCGCCACAACCCGGCCATGGGGGTCCCGGGCCGGACCGGCGAACACCTTGAACTCCACGCCCTTCATCAGATCGGCGACGTCCACCAGCTCCAGCGGGATGCGCAGATCGGGCCTGTCGGTGCCATAGCGCTGCATGGCCTCGGCGTAGGTCATGCGCGGGAAGGGATCGGGCAGCTCGACCTCGAGCACCTCCCGGAACAGACTCCGGGCCATCGCCTCCATGACACCGGTAAGCGCGGCCTCGTCGACGAAGGACATCTCCACGTCGAGCTGGGTGAACTCGGGCTGGCGGTCGGCGCGCAGATCCTCGTCGCGGAAGCAGCGCACGATCTGGTAATAGCGGTCCAGCCCGCCCATCATCAGCAGCTGCTTGAACAGCTGGGGCGACTGGGGCAGCGCGAAGAAGTGCCCGGGGTGGGTGCGGCTCGGCACCAGGTAGTCGCGCGCGCCCTCCGGCGTCGCCTTGGTGAGCATGGGCGTCTCGACGTCCACGAAGCCCTGGTCGTCCAGGAACCGGCGCAGCGCACGGGTCACGCGGTGGCGCAGACGCAGGCGGGCCTGCATCTCGGGCCGGCGAAGATCGATGTAGCGGTAGCGCAGGCGCAGCTCTTCGGAAACGGTGTCCTCGTCGAGCTGGATAGGGGGGGTCTCGGAGCGGTTGAGCACCTCGAGGTCGCCGCCCAGCACCTCGATTTCGCCGGTGGGCAGCTCGGGGTTGACCGTGCCCTCGGGGCGCCGGCGCACCCGACCCCGCACGCGCAGAACGTACTCGCCGCGCACCCGCTCGGCGATGGCGAACACCCGGGGCTCGTCCGGATCGTACACCACCTGGACCAGGCCCTCGCGGTCGCGCAGGTCGATGAAGATCACCCCTCCGTGGTCGCGGCGCCGATGCACCCAGCCGCAGAGCTCGACCTCCTGATCCAGGTGGGAGCTGTTCAGCTCCCCGCAATAGTGGCTGCGCATCATTGGTCCCGTGGCTCCATCAGCACCTGCAGGCGGCGCGTACAAGGGCCGAAATGGTACGGACTGCCCCCCTGAGGCGCAAGCGCGCGCCCGGGGGATCGGCCCCGAACAAGAAAGGCCGGCGCCGCGCAGCGCGGCCGCCGGCCTTCGTGCCGCCCGGCCGGGCGGCAGGTCAGGCAGAGGTCACTGGCAGGCCGGACAGGCCCCGGTGCCGCAGCTGGGCGCGGGCGCCGCCTCCGGCTTGCCGGAATCGGCGACATTGCGCTTGCTGCCGCTCTTGAAGTCGGTCTCGTACCAGCCCCCGCCCTTGAGCCGAAAGGCCCCGGCCGAGACCAGCTTCCTGAGCGCCGGCTTCGTGCAGGCGGGACAGTCGGTGAGGGCAGGATCGCTCATCTTCTGCATCGCCTCGAGCTCGTGGCCGCAGTCGTCGCAGCGGTATTCGTAGATAGGCATCGGGTCTTCCTCGTTCAACCAACGGCAGTCAGATGGGGGTAGACGGAGCTAAACTTTGTTATTTTACCACGAGCCTGACAGTAGACGGTAGGACTGGACGGGCGGCGGGCTTCAGCAGGTCCTCTAGGCCCCGGTCCGACCGAGCGGCGTGGGACCCCAGGGCGCGCGGGCGGTACCTCCCCGGTCGACGGCTCAGGTGTCCCGCCCGCCGCCGAGTCCGAACTCGGCGTCATCCGCC
>JASFUT010000390.1:0-3253 GCA_050050175.1 Chromatiales bacterium | reverse complement strand
TACCGACTACCGACTACCGACTACCGACTAACGACTATCGACTATCGTCAACCGTTACCTGTCCACCAGATTGACCGCGCGGGCCCGCGTCCTCCGCCCGGGCGTCAGCCAGTTCCGGGTCTACGCTGAAATGAATACCTTAGCCCCTGAATAACAAGCGTTTCCGCCGGCGCGCCCGGTGCGCGCAAGCGCCTGTCCAGCTTGAATTCTAAGGGTCCAGCCAGTTTAATGGCGCATTCTCCGCCCCGCCCCCGGCGCGGGCAGAACCGAATCCGGCAGTCCTTTCCGCAGAGTGGGGCCATGGCAGCTAAACCCGATATCGACCCGCAGGAAACCCAGGAGTGGCTGGACGCGCTCGAGGCGGTCCTCGAGAACGAGGGCGCCGAGCGTGCCCACTTCATCATCGAGCGGCTCGTGGACAAGGCGCGGCGCTCCGGGGCCTACCTGCCGTTCAGCGCCAATACCGCCTACGTCAACACCATTCCGGTGCAGCGCCAGCCCCGCTTCCCCGGAGACCGGGCCATGGAGCGGCGCATCCGGTCCTTCATCCGTTGGAATGCCATGGCCATGGTGGTCCAGGCCAACCGGATCTCCACCGAACTCGGCGGCCATATCTCCAGCTTCGCCTCCGTAGCGACCCTGTTCGACATGGGGATGAACCACTTCTTCCACGCCCCCGGCCCCGAGCACGACGGCGACCTGATCTTCTTCCAGGGGCACTCGGCGCCCGGGGTCTATGCCCGCGCCTACCTGGAGGGGCGACTCAGCGAGGATCAGCTCTACAACTTCCGCCAGGAGGTCGACGGGGAAGGCCTGTCCTCCTATCCCCATCCCTGGCTGATGCCGGGCTTCTGGCAGTTCCCGACCGTTTCCATGGGGCTCGGTCCCATCATGGCCATCTACCAGGCACGGTTCATGCGCTACCTCCACGACCGCAGCATGCTGAGCGCCGAGAAGCGCAAGGTCTGGGCCTTCCTGGGCGACGGCGAGATGGACGAGCCCGAGTCCCTCGGGGCCATCTCCCTGGCCGGCCGGGAGCGTCTCGACAACCTGGTGTTCGTGGTCAACTGCAACCTGCAGCGCCTGGACGGGCCGGTACGCGGCAACGGGAAGATCATCCAGGAGCTCGAGGCGGTGTTCCGGGGCGCAGGCTGGAACGTGATCAAGGTGATCTGGGGCAGCTACTGGGATCCGCTGCTCGCCCGCGACAAGAACGGCCTGCTGGTCAAGCGCATGGAAGAGGCGGTGGACGGCGACTACCAGCTCTACAAGGCCAAGGGCGGTTCCTACACCCGCGAGCACTTCTTCGGCAAGTATCCGGAGCTGGCCGACATGGTCGCGACCATGACCGACGAGGATATCTGGCGGCTCAACCGCGGCGGCCACGACCCGATCAAGGTCTTTGCCGCCTACAAGGAGGCGGTGGAGCACAAGGGGCAGCCCACCGTCATCCTGGCCAAGACCGTCAAGGGCTACGGCATGGGCGAGGCCGGCGAGGGCATGAACGTCACCCATCAGCAGAAGAAGATGGGCGAGGCGGCGCTCAAACAGTTCCGGGACCGGTTCAACATTCCCATCCCCGACGACATGATCGGCTCGGCGCCCTTCTACAAGCCGCCGGCGGACAGCGACGAGATGAAGTATCTGCACGAGCGCCGCCAGAGCCTGGGGGGTTGTCTGCCCACCCGTTCCCCCAAGGCACCACCGTTGGAGATACCCGCCCTGGATGCCTTCAAGGTGCTGCTCGAGGACAGCGGCGACCGCGAGATGTCCACCACCATGGCGCTGGTGCGCTTCATGGGCATCCTGATCCGGGACAAGAAGATCGGCAAGTACGTCGTGCCGATCGTGCCCGACGAGGCCCGGACCTTCGGAATGGAGGGGATGTTCCGCCAGCTCGGCATCTACTCCTCCGTCGGCCAGCTCTATGAGCCCGTGGACGCCGATCAGGTGATGTACTACCGGGAGGACAAGAAGGGCCAGATCCTTCAGGAGGGCATCAACGAGGCCGGGGCCATGTCCTCGTGGATCGCCGCCGCCACCTCGTACGCCAACCACGGCGTCAACATGATCCCCTTCTACACCTACTACTCCATGTTCGGATTTCAGCGCGTGGGGGACCTGGCCTGGGCCGCCGGCGACATGCAGGCCCGGGGGTTTCTCATCGGCGGCACGGCGGGGCGCACGACCCTCGCGGGTGAGGGCCTGCAGCACCAGGACGGGCACAGCCATCTGGCCGCCTCAACCATCCCCAACTGCGTGTCCTACGACCCCTGCTTCGCCTACGAGCTGGCGGTGATCGCCCACCGCGGCCTGAAGCGGATGTACCAGGACCAGGAGAACGTCTTCTATTACCTGACGGTGATGAATGAGAACTACCACCAGCCGGCCATGCCGGACGGGGCGGCGGAAGGGATCATCCGGGGCATGTACCGCCTGCAGAAGGGCCCGCGCAAGAAGCTCCGCGTTCAGCTGCTGGGCAGCGGCACCATCCTGAGGGAGGTGATCGCGGCGGCGGATCTGCTGGAGAAGGACTTCAACGTGTCCGCCGACGTGTGGAGCGTCACCAGCTTCACCGAGCTGCGCCGCGACGGGATGGCCGTGGACCGCTGGAACATGCTGCACGTCGAGCACGAGCCCCGCCGGTCGTACGTGGACGAGCTGCTCGCCGACGCCAAGGGGCCGGTCGTCGCCGCCACCGACTACATGCGCACATACGCCGACCAGATCCGCCCCTGGATCAGGAGCCCTTACCGCGTGCTCGGCACCGACGGCTACGGGCGAAGCGACATGCGCAGCCAGCTGCGCAAGTTCTTCGAGGTCAACCGATACTACGTGGCCCTGGCCGCGCTCAAGGCCCTGGCGGACGACGGCGAGATCGACAAGGCCGAGGTCACCAAGGCGATCAAGAAATACAAGATCGATCCCGACAAGCCGGACCCCTGGACCGTTTGAGGCCCAGCACGCCGCCCTGTGCCGGCGATGCCGGTCCGACGGAGGACGCAAGTGGGTAAAGAGACAGAAGTACGCCTGCCGGACATCGGGGACTTCTCCGAGGTGGACGTCATCGAGGTGCTGGTGGGGCCCGGAGACCCTGTGCAGGCCGAGGACTCCCTGATCACCCTGGAGAGCGACAAGGCCACCATGGAGATCCCCTCCCCCCATGCAGGGACGATCAAGGCGCTGAAGGTCGGCAAGGGCGACAAGGTCAGCCAGGGCGACGTGATCCTCACCATGGAGGTGGCGGAGCAGG
>JASFUT010000389.1:0-3262 GCA_050050175.1 Chromatiales bacterium | reverse complement strand
CGGACTGGGACCGCTCCCGCTCCGACGGTTGGGGCATCTTGAAGCCCCCGAAGGTGATCGTCGGGTCCCCGCCGAAGCCCACGAGCACGAAGCTCTCCAGATACTCGGGGATGGACTCGAAGACGCGCTGCGCCTCCCGGGCGTAGAGCTGGTTGTACTCCGTGGTGGCGGTCTGGGGCGCGATGGCCTGAAAGAAGAGGATGCTCTGGTCCTCGGTCGGGGCGAGCTCGCTCCGGGTCATGGTGAACATGAAGTAGATGCTGCCGAGAACCACCGCGCCGACCAGCAGGGTCACCGGCAGGAACTGGAGCGCACTGTGCAGCGAGCGCTGATAGCGGTCCGCGAGCCAGGTGAAGAAGCGCTCAACACGCTGCTCGAACCGGCCGGCCTCCCCGCCCGCCTTGAGCACCCGTGAGCTCACCATGGGCGAGAGGGTGAGCGCCACCACCCCTGAGATGAGCACCGCGCCGGCCAGGGAGAAGGCGAACTCGGTGAACAGGGTGCCCACGAGCCCGCCCATGAACCCGATGGGCGCGTAGACCGCCACCAGCGTGGTGGTCATGGCCATGATGGGCAGGGCGAGCTCCCGGGCGCCCAGCAGGGCGGCATCGATCCGCCCCTGGCCCTCCTCGATGTGGCGGTGGACGTTCTCCACCACCACGATGGCGTCGTCCACCACCAGGCCGATGGCCAGCACCAGGGCCAGCAGGGTGAGGAGGTTGACCGAGAAGCCCATGGCCAGCATGAGGAACAGGGCGCCCACCAGGGAAAGCGGCACCGTGAGCGCCGGGATCAGGGCGGCTCGAAACGAGCCCAGGGAGAGGTAGATCACCACCAGCACGATGAGCACGGCCTCGCCCAGGGTCGTGAAGACCTCCTTGATCGAGTCGCGGATGAACACGCTGGCGTCGTAGGGGATCCGCGCCTTGAGCGACTGGGGGAGCTGCCGCTGGATGTCCACCATCTGCTCGTGGACCCGGCCCGCCACGGTGAGCGGATTCTGCCCGGGGGCCGGCTCGATGCCGATGAAGATCGCGGGAATGCCCTTGTAGAGGGTGGTGGTCTCGTAGTCCTCCGCTCCGAGGCGCACCTCGGCGATATCGCGCAGGCGCACCAGGGTGTCGCCTGCGGTGGAGACGACCAGGTTGCGGAAGTCCTCCACGTTGCTCACGTCGGTGGTGGCGCTGAGATTGATGCTGACGTACTCGCCCTTGCTCTTGCCCACGGCGGCCAGGTAGTTGTTGGCCTGCAGCACCTGCGCCACCTGCGACGCCGACAGGCCGAGCGCCGCCATCCGGTCCGGGTCGAGCCATACGCGCATCGCGAAGGTCTTGTTGCCGATCAGCCGCGCCTTGGCCACCCCGGGGATGGCCTGGAGCTGAGGCTGCACCACCCTGAGCAGGTAGTCGGTGATCTGCGACAGCGTCATCTCCTCGCTGTAGTAGGCCATGTACATGAGCGCCGTCGGATCGCCCGTGGTGGAGTCGATGACGGGGTCCTCCGCCTCCGCCGGAAGGACGTTGCGCTGACTGGCGACCTTGGCCTGGATCTCGGCGACGGCCGACTTGGGGTCGTAGTTGAGCTCCATGTGGGCCTCGATCGTCGAGGCGCCCTGGATCGACGTGGACAGCAGGTAGTCGATGCCGTCGGCCTCGGCCACCGCCTGCTGCAGCGGGGTCGTGATGAAGCCCTTGACCAGGTCGCTGCTGGCGCCGGGATAGGCGGTGGTGATGGTCACCACGGTGTCGCGGGTCTTCGGATACTGGCGTACCTCCAGGCTGAACATCGCCCGCAGGCCCACCACCAGGATCAGCAGGCTGACCACGGTGGCCAGCACCGGGCGTTGGATGAAAATGTCGGTGAATTTCATGACCCGGAGCGTCCGGTGACGTCTTCGGCCTTCTTCAGCCCTTCGCCTTCCTCGGGCACCACGGCGTTGTCGATCTTCACCGCCTGGCCGTTGCGCAGCTTGACCTGGCCCGCCAGGACCACCCGGTCACCGGCCTCCAGGCCCTCCAGGACTTCGACCCGGCCGTTCTCCACGTCGCCGGTCCTGATCTGCTTGCGCTGCACCTTGAGCTGGCCGTCCTGCTCGAGGATTCGGAACACGGAGTCGCCGTAAGGGTTGTACGTGATCGCCGTGCGCGGCAGCGTCAGCACCCGGGAACGGGCGGGCAGCAGCACGCCCACCTCGGCGAACATACCGGGCCGCATGAGGAGATCGGGATTCGCAAGGGTGGCCCGCACCCGGACCGTGCGCGTAGACTGATCCACACCGGGGTTCACGGCCGTGATCTCACCCTTGAAGGTACGGTCCGGGTGGGCGGTCACCCGCACCTGGGTGGGCTGTCCCACGCGCAGCCTCGAGAACTCCCGCTCGGGCAGGGAGAAATCCACATACACCGGGTCGAGCGCCTGCAGGGGCACCACCTCGGACCCCGGCATGAGGAATTCACCCAGGTCCACCCGGCGGATGCCCAGGCGCCCCGAGAACGGCGCGGTGATGCGCTTCTTGGCGATGAGCGCGCGCTTGGACGCAACCTGTGCGGAGGCGTTGTCAAGGGTCGCCCTGGCCTGGTCGACGTCGGACTGGGAGACCGACCTCTCGCGCAGGAGCTTGGCCAGCCGACGGTACTCGATGGTCGCCAGATCGCGCTCGGCGATCAGCCCCTTCAGCTCCGCCTGGTCGACGCTGTCGTCCAGCTGCAGCAGCTCCTGTCCCTCGGACACCTCCTGGCCCGACTCGAACAGGATCGCGCTGACCTTTCCGGCCACCTCGTTGGTGACGAAGATTCCGTGGATGGCCTCGACGCTGCCCACGGAGGTGAGTCGGGGCTGCCAGGTCTCGGCCCTGGCCTCGGTCGATGCCACGGTCGCCGGCGGCTGGGGCTGGGCCATCATGGCCGCCTGCTGGCGCATCTGATAGACCTTCCAGCCGAAGATGCCGCCGAAGACCACCCCCAGCAGGATGACGGCGAGGAACAGGCGCTTGAGCATGGGAGACCTCGATGCGGTTTGGGGCGAGCGGCGAGGCACCGGTCCCGGACAGGGGGGAGGCCTCGGGAGCGGGGGCCTCGCTGCTCGGTTGAAGGATCAGCCTAGCCCGCAACTGTCTTCCGCGCAAGATAAATGCTAGTGTCTCTGAGGGATCAGCGAAACCGGATGATGAGCGTGCCTCGACGAGCATCGGTGCACGATTTCCTCGAAGGGCTCAGCCGCAACTGGCCGGAGGTGGCGGAGCGGATCAGCCCCGGGGTTCTGC
>JASFUT010000388.1:0-3301 GCA_050050175.1 Chromatiales bacterium | reverse complement strand
GGCGGCCGAGGCCCAGACGAGCCCCGCGGCCATCACCGCCACGCCGAGCGCCGTGCGCAGCAGCAGGGCCCGCCAGCCCGCAAGGGGCCGGTAGGAGCCGTCGCGCAGGAGCCCGCGCAGCAGGAGTCCCGAGTTGAGACAGGCGGCCAGGCTGGTGGCGAGGGCCAGACCCGCATGGGCCAGGGGCCACACCAGGGTGAGATTGAGGACCATGTTGGTGACCATGGCGATCACCGCGAAGCGCACGGGTGTGCGGGTGTCCTGGCGCGAGTAGAAGCCGGGCGCCAGCACCTTCACGCCCATGAAGCCGACCAGTCCCAGGGAGTAGGCCCAGAGGCTGCGCTGCGCCATGGCCACGTCCACCGCATCGAACTCCTTGGACTGAAAGAGCGTCGCGATCATGGGACCGGCGAGGATCAGGAGGCCGGTCGCCGCCGGCACGCCGAACAGCACCAGCCAGCGCAGCCCCCAGTCCAGCGTCGCGGAGAAGGCGGCCGGATCAGACTCGGCGTGGCGGCGCGACAGGCTGGGGAGGATCACCGTGCCCAGGGCGACCCCCAGGATGCCGAGCGGAAACTCCATGAGCCGGTCCGCATAGTAGAGCCAGGAGATGGAGCCGCTCACGAGGAAGGAGGCGATGAGGGTGTCCAGCAGCAGGTTGATCTGCGTGACCGAGACCCCGAACAGCGCCGGCCCCATGAGCCTCAGGATGCGCCGCACCCCGTCGTCCCGGGGGGCGGGGCGAAAGCTCGGGAGCAGTCGCAGGCGGTGCAGGAACGGCAGCTGGAAGCCGAACTGCGCGATGCCGGCGATCAGCACCCCCCAGGCCAGCGCCACGATCGGGGGATCCATCCGCGGGGCGAGCCAGAGCGCGCAGCCGATCAGCGACAGGTTGAGCAGCACCGGAGTGAAGGCCGGCACGCCGAAGCGCTCGTGGGCGTTGAGGATGCCCCCGGCGAATGCGGTCAGGGATATGAACAGCAGGTAGGAGAAGGTCAGGCTGAGCATCGCGGAGGCCAGCCAGAAGGTCTCCATGTCCCCGCGCACCAGGAAGCCGGCGCCGAAGGCGGACACGAGCAGCGGAGAGGCGGCCGAGCCGAGCAGCGTAACCAGCAGCAGCACCAGGCCCAGGGTGCCCGCCACGTGGTCCACGAACAGCTTGAGCTCGGCGAACGGCCTGCGGACCTTGTACTCCGAGAGCACCGGTACGAAGGCGGTGGCGAAGGCCCCTTCGCCGAACAGCCGCCGCAGGAAGTTCGGGATCTTGAACGCGACGAAGAAGGCATCGGTGGCCGCATCCGCTCCGAACACCCGGGCCAGCACCAGGTCCCGGGCGAACCCGAGGACCCGGGAAACCAGCGTGTTGGCGCCGACCGAGGCGATGGACTTGGCCAGGGATGCGGACAGGGGATCGGCCTCGCAGTCGCGGAAAAGCCGGCATTATAGACGGATGCGCCCGGGGCGCGGGCTCGTTGACAAGCACCCCGGCCTTCTGCAGAATACCGGGCTCTTTACGGTTGACCCGGCAAGACAGCTCAGGAGACGTACCTTGGCCAATTCAGCCCAAGCCCGCAAGCGCGCCCGGCAGGCGGAGAAGCACCGCGTCCACAACGCGTCCCGCCGCGGCCAGATGCGCACCCACGTCAAGAAGGTGGTGAAAGCGCTCGATGCGGGTGACAAGGACAAGGCCCGGGAGGCCTTGCAGCAGGCGGTGCCGGTGATCGACCGCATGGCGAACAAGGGCCTGATCCACAAGAACAAGGCCGCCCGCCACAAGCAGCGCCTCAACGCGCGCCTCCGCACCCTGTAACCCCGGTCCGGACCCGCAGCGACGACCGGCCTCCGGGCCGGTTCTTTCGTTTCAGGCGCCCCGAAATCCAGTGGGGTGAGGCCGGGTCCTCAGACCAGGACCAGGTTGTCGCGGTGGATGAGCTCGGGCTCGTCCACGTAGCCCAGGATCCCCTCGATGCGCCCGCTGGGCTGGCCCAGGATCTTGCGGGTCTCCTCGGCGTCGTAGTTGACCAGCCCCCGGGCCACCTCGGTCCCCCGGCCGTCCACGCAGGACACCACCTCCCCGCGGCGGAACTGACCGCTCACCGCCTTGACGCCCACGGCGAGCAGGCTGCGGCCCTGCTCGCGCAGGACCCTCACCGCCCCGTCGTCCAGCGTCAGCCGCCCGCGCACCTGGAGGTGGCCGGCCAGCCACCGCTTGCGCGCGGCGTCCGGGCCCTGGACCGGGGTGAGAAGGGTTCCGACGGGCTCCCCCCGGGCAATGCGGAGGAGGACTTCCGGCTCCGCTCCAGGGCCGATGATGGTGGCGGTGCCCGAGCGCGCGGCCAGACGGGCCGCGCGCACCTTGGTCACCATGCCGCCCCGGCCCAGCCCGCTGGCGGACTCCCCGGCGAAGGCGTCGAGCCGCAGGTCGTCTACCCGGGTCTGCGCAATGAGCGCGGCGTCGGCGTTCAGCCTGGGGTCCTGGTCGAACAGCCCGCGCTGGTCCGTGAGCAGGACCAGCAGGTCGGCCTCCAGGAGATTGGCCACCAGGGCCGCCAGGGTGTCGTTGTCGCCGAAGCGCAGCTCCTCCGTCGCCACGGTGTCGTTCTCGTTCACCACCGGAACGACGCCGAGACCCAGCAGCGTCTTCAGGGCGCTGCGCGCGTTGAGGTAGCGGCGCCGGTCGGTGAGGTCGCCGTGGGTGAGCAGCACCTGAGCGGTGTGCAGACCCCTGCGCTGGAAGCAGCTCTCGTAGGCATGGATGAGGCCCATCTGCCCGATGGCCGCTGCAGCCTGCAGCTCGTGGAGCATACGCGGACGACGGGTCCAGCCCATGCGGCTCATCCCTTCGGCCACCGCGCCCGAGGAGACCAGCGCCACCTCGCTCCCGCCCGCGCGCAGGTCGACCATCTGCTCCACCCACTGGGAGAGGCGGTGGCGATCCAGCCCCCGGCCGTCGGCGGTCAGCAGGGCGCTGCCGATCTTGATCACCCACCGGCGGCTGCCCGCCAGCGCCTCCCGTCCCATGCCGGAGCCCTGCATCTCAGCCATCCAGCGGATCCCAGGCCGCCTCTTCCGCCGGCTCGGGCGCCTGCGCGGCGGCGAGGGCGTCCAGGCGGTCCATCAGGTCGCCCATCAGCTCGGAAACGCCGTCCCCGGTGAGGGCGGAGATCGCGTACACGGGGCCCCGCCATCCGAGCCGGTCCGGCACCCCGGACGTGCGGGCGTCGAGCGCCGCGCCGTCGAGCCGGTCGATCTTGTTCAGCACCAGCCAGCGCTCCCGGGACCCCAGATCGCCCCCGAACTT
>JASFUT010000387.1:0-3306 GCA_050050175.1 Chromatiales bacterium | reverse complement strand
CGCCCCCGGAAGCGGGTGACTCGAACCCCCTTCTGCCCGCGGGCATGCACCCGGCGCTGCGCGAGCAGGCCGCGACCGACCGGCCCGGGAAACCCGCCCCGGGGCGAGCACCGCATGATGGAATGCCAGGGGCGCGCCCTCTGGGAGACCCGGCGGGCGGGCCGCCCAGCGGTCGACGAGGCCTGTCCGGCGCGCCCGCGCGGGCCTGGCCGAAGCACACAAACTGCGGGGTAGCCATCCCGCGCTTTCCGATTAGCCTTGGCTGAAAGAAATGCCGGCTCCCCCGGGTCTAACACGGGTGTGACAGCTGGCTGGGGCTCATCCGGCCCCAATGCGATTTCTTGACCGCGGTCCGGTGAATGATTATCAATCAGGCTATTATTTCGGATCCGACGGTTGTTCCAACCCACAGAGCAGGAAGAAAGGAGAGACCCAAATGGCACATCGTTACTGTAAGAAGCCCGTCGCGGCCGCCATCGGCGCGGCCTTCGTTGGCACCCTGGGCATGTCCGGGCTGGCCGGAGCCGCCGACAACCCGTTCGGCCTCAGCGAGCTCGACAGCGGCTACATGCAGCTGGCCAGCAGCCACGGCGAAGGCAAGTGCGGAGAAGGGAAGTGCGGCGAGGGCATGATGGAGAAGGAGAAGGCCGAAGGGCAGTGCGGCGAGGGCATGGTGGAGAAGGAGAAGGCCGAAGGACAATGCGGCGAGGGCATGATGGAGAAGGAGAAGACCGAAGGGAAGTGCGGCGAAGGCAAGTGCGGGGCCAAGTGATCCCGAGCGAATCGTAGATAGCAGGCCGGCGACCCGTCGGGCGCCGGCCTGCCGCCGAATCAGGAGACGGATCATGAGTGCCTTCCCCGTTCACGGCTCCGGTCTCGGACTGCGCCGGGCAGTGCTGGACGCGCTGCATGCCGATCCGCCGGCGACCGTCGATTTCATGGAGGTCGCGCCGGAGAATTGGATCGGCGTGGGCGGCCGCCTGGGCCGGCAGTTTCGGGAGCTTACCGAACGCTACCCCTTCGTCTGCCATGGGCTCTCCCTGTCCATCGGCGGACCCGCGCCCTTGGACGACGGGTTCCTCGTGCAGCTCAAGCGGTTCCTCGACGACCACCGGGTCCGTTGCTACACGGAGCACCTCAGCTACTGTGGCGACGACGGACAGCTCTACGACCTGATGCCGATTCCCTTCACCGAAGAGGCCGTGACCTACGTGGCGGGGCGCATCAAACGCGTCCAGGATATTCTGGAGCGGCCCGTCGCCATGGAGAACGTCTCATACTACGCCGCCACAGGCAGCGAGATGGACGAGATCGACTTTATCAACGCCGTCCTTCAGGAGGCGGACTGCGGCCTGCACCTGGACGTAAACAACATCTACGTCAACAGCATCAATCACGGCTATGACCCCCACGAGTTCCTGGCGCGCCTCCCCGGCGAGCGCATCGTCTACTGCCACGTCGCCGGTCACTACGTGGAGGCGGAAGACCTGCGCGTCGACACCCACGGCGCCCCGGTCATCGACCCCGTCTGGGGGCTGCTCGAGGCGGCCTACGAGCGCTTCGGCGTCTTCCCGACGCTGCTCGAGCGCGACTTCAACATCCCCCCCGTGCCGGAGCTGCTCCGGGAAGTGGAACAGATCGCACGGCTGCAGACCAAGTGGAGCAGGGCTCACCATGAACGTGCCGCACGGGCCTGAGCGCCCGGCCTTTCAGCGCCGGCAGTACGAGTTCGCTGCCCATATCCGGGATCCAAAGCGCAACCCGGCACCGGGGGACGTGGAAGACAGGCGGATGGCGATCTATCGCGACCTGTTCTTCCGCAACGTCGAAGGCCTGCTCTCCACCAATTTCCCGGTGATCCGGCGCGTGCTCGCGGACGATCACTGGCACGCCCTGGTCCGGGACTTCTTCGCCCGACACCGGTCGGCGACACCGCTCTTCCCGGAGATCGCCCAGGAGTTCCTGGAATTCCTGAGCGAGGAGCGCGACGAGCAGCCGGGCGACCCGCCGTTCCTGCTCGAGCTGGCCCACTACGAGTGGGTGGAGCTCGCGCTAGCCATCAGCGATGCCGACCGAGGGGCCTCTCCCGCCGACCCGAACGGTGATCTCCTCTCAGGGGTGCCCCTCGCCTCCCCGCTGGCGTGGAACCTGACCTACCGGTTCCCCGTACACCGCATCGGGCCCGGCTTCCAGCCCGAAGAGCCGGACGGGCAGCCCACCCACCTGGTGGTCTACCGCGACCGCCGCGACCGGGTGAGCTTCCTCGAGATCAACGCCGTGACCCAGCGTCTGCTGGAGCTTATGAAAGAAGACCGGGGCCTGACGGGTCTTGAGCTAGTGACCCGGATCGCGGAGGAGCTGCGGCATCCGCAGCCCGAGGTGGTGATTCAGGCCGGCCGGCAGCTCCTCGACGATCTGCGCCGGCGGGACATCGTTCTCGGCACCGCACCCTGATTCGGCCCGCCCCGCCGGGCCGTGCCCAGCGCTTCCCCGCCCGAGTCCCTCGACTCAACGACAATGGGGAACGCAGATGATCGGCCTTCTGAACAAGCTGCAGGACCTTCTCGATGCCACCCGAGCGGTGGACTTCCTCGGCCCGCTGGCCCTGCGAATCTACCTGGCACCCATCTTCATCCTGGCCGGCAGCAACAAGCTCTCGAACGTGGAGAATGTGGCCTGGTGGTTCGGGAGCATCGGTATCCCGGCGCCGGAGCTGATGGTGTGGGTGGCGGGGCTGACGGAGCTGGTCGGCGGCATCCTGCTGGTCGCGGGTCTGGCTACCCGGTGGATCGCACTGCCGCTGATGTTCGCCATGGCGGTCGCGGCCGTCACCGCCCACTGGGAGAACGGCTGGCACGTGCTCCCCGAGACGGAGCTCACCGTCCCTTGGGAGTGGCGCACCGACCTGATCGAGGGCGCGGCAGACCGGAAGCAGGAGGCGATCGCGGTCCTCAAGGCGCACGGGGACTACGAATCGCTGACCGAGTACGGCGGAATCACCATTCTCAAGAATGGGATCGAGTTCGCCGCGACCTATTTCCTGATGCTCCTGGTCCTGTTCTTCACCGGCGCCGGGCGCTACCTGAGCCTCGACTACTGGATCGCCCGGCGGTTCCGCCGGGCCCGCTGACCGCCCGGGCGCCGAGGGCACGGGCGAGCGCAACGGGCTGTACGAAGGGGCCGGAGACAAACGCGAATGATTGCGTTTTGTCACCGACCCCTTTTCCCGACCCCTTTTCCTTTTCCTCTGGCGGCTCGACCAAGGGGCTGGCGCGTGGCGGGGCCTGAGGCTAAACTATCGGTCTG
>JASFUT010000386.1:0-3313 GCA_050050175.1 Chromatiales bacterium | reverse complement strand
ACGCGGATGGACCGGTTCACCGAGGGCATGCTCGCGCGCACCGGACTGGTCGGCATGATCGGCAAGGCCGAGCGCGGCCCCGCCGCCGTGGAGGCCATCCGCCGCCACGGCGCCGTGTATCTCATCGCCGTAGGAGGCGCCGCCTACCTGGTCGCCCAGGCCATCCGCGCCGCCCGGGTGGTCGCGTTCGAGGACCTGGGGATGGAGGCGATCTACGAGCTCGAGGTCCGGGACATGCCGGTCACCGTGGCGGTGGACAGCCGCGGCGAGTCCATCCACGACAGCGGCCCCCGGGAGTGGCGCGGGCGCATCGGCGGCATTCCCTTGCGCACCGGCTGATCGACGCTCGGAGTGGCTATTGAGCCGCCCAGGCGCCCCAGGACGCAAGGTGCTCCGTAACGCGGCCGTGCCCTTTGGTGGCACGGGAGCGAAGCGCAAGGCGGCCTTGCACGACCCGCCAATCGGGAGGCGAGCACCCGTTCGCCTTTCAAACTCCCCGTGGGAGGCGCCTTTCAGGCGGCGAACAACTGGCGGCTCGTCAGGGCTTCCCGTCAGAGGCGCCATTCAGGCGCCGAAGACCGGTCGGTCTTGGCTTTCGCGGCCTGCACGGCCGCTCCCACAGGCTCTGCTTCCACAACCTCGCGCTCAACAGCGACCACTCCGGCACCACCGTCCGCCCCGGTACGGGTGCCGGAATGGAAGGCCCGTCACCGGGCTTCGAGCTCGGCGCTCGAAGAGCCTGCTAGGATGATTCCCAACCCCTTGGCCTGAGGCGACCCGACATGACCGGCCCGTCAGAGCCCTTCCGCGCCTTCCGAATCCACGACGACGAGCGCGGCTACCGCGCGGGGCTGGACGAAGTGGGCATCGACGACCTCGCCGCCAGCGAGGGCGAGGTCCTGATCCGCGTGCGCTGGTCCAGCGTCAACTACAAGGACGCCCTGGCCGGCACGGGCCGGGGAAAGATCCTGAGGCGGTTCCCCCTGGTCGGCGGGATCGACGCCGCGGGCGAGGTCGCGGAGTCCGCAGATCCGCGGTTCCGGGCCGGCGACCCCGTGGTGGTCACCGGCTTCGGGCTGGGCGTCTACCACGACGGCGGCTACGCGCCCTGGCTGCGTGTCCCGGGGGACTGGGTGGTCCCCCTTCCCGAGGCCCTGACGCCGCGGGCGGCCATGGCCCTGGGCACCGCGGGCTTCACCGCGGCGCTGGCGCTGCAGCGGATGGAGCGCAACGGCCAGACCCCCGCGTTGGGGCCCGTCCTCATCACGGGGGCGAGCGGCGGCGTGGGCTCCATCGCTGTCAGCATTTTTTACAGCCACGGATACGAGGTGGCGGCGGTCACGGGCAGGTCCGACCGGCACGCCTGGCTGCAGGAGCTCGGGGCCTCCCGGGTGCTGGACCGGGCGGAGATCGGGAGGGGCGGGCGCCCGCTGGAGAAGGGGCTCTGGGGCGGCGCGGTGGATACGGTGGGTGGTGGGGTCCTCGCCGGCATCCTGCCCTCGGTGCGGCCCTGGGGGAACGTCGCCGCCATCGGGCTGGCGGCGGGCACGGAGCTGCAAACCACCGTCATGCCCTTTATCATCCGGGGTGTCAGCCTGCTCGGCATCGACTCGCAGGAGTGCCCGGCCGGCCTGCGCGCCAGTGTCTGGCGGCTGCTCGCCGAGTCGGCGCCCGGGGGCTCCTGGGAGGCGGTGGCGGGCGGGACGGTCGCCCTGGAGGGCCTGCCGGCCGCCTTCGAGGCCCTGCTCGCCGGGCAGTCGGAGGGGCGCTGGCTCGTGGGCCCGGGGGCGCCGGACGGTCCTTGAGTGCGGGTCGAAGCCCGTCCGGTCGGACCTGACTGTCCGCTGGCTGTCCCGTGAAGCACCCTGAGGGGCCGCCGGACTGTCAGGAGATTTTACAGATTGGCCGCCATCGCAGGGCGGCCGGCGGAGCCGACAGCGCTAACCCGCTGTTCCGTAACCACCTCCAAGTTGTGGCATGAATGCTGCTAAAGTATTGACCAGACACTCGCGACAGTCAGATCGAAGGCAGAGATGTGATGAAGAAGCTGACCAAGGTAGCATGCGCCGCGGCGGTCTTTGGGGCCGGGGCCGCCAGCGCGGGCGTGATGCCGGACGACGCGGCGGTGGTAATCGACACCTTCGATGGCGCCCTTCAAACCACTGCCGCGTTTGGCGGGGCTAGTTCCGTTTCAGCTGCCGCGCCCGAGGCGCTCGGCGGGTTCCGGGATCTCACCGCGGTCACCGGCGCGGGCGGAATCGCGACCGCCGCCGTGAACAGCTCGGGCTTCGGGCTGCTGCAGGCTGGCAGTCTGAACTCGGCCAGTAACATCTACGTGACCTGGGACGGCGCCAGCGTCGTCGGGAACAATCCCGCCAACGTCAACACGCTCGGTCTCGGGGGCATCGACCTGGGGGTCAAGGGCTTGTTCCTCGACCCAGTCGTGGCCGGCGAGTTCCCCGGGATTAATCCGTCCATCACCGGGACCCGCAGTGCAGAGTTCACTATCTGGGACACCCTCGGAGGCGTTTCCACCGCCAGCCAGCTGCTCAGCAGCCCCAACTTCGGCTACTTCCAGTTTGACTCCTTTACCGGCAACGCGGACTTCTCCTCTGCGGGCGCCATCCAGCTGCGGCTCTTCGACACCGCCGCTACCGGCTGGAGCTCCCAGTTCGAGTTCGCCACCGCGGTTCCGGTGCCGGCCCCCCTGGCACTCATGGGTGCGGGCCTGATCGGGATCGGGTTCATGCGCCGCAAGCTTGCGGGCTGACCGCGGGACACACACTGCGCAGAACGGCGGCCATCGGCCGCCGTTCTCGTTTCCGGACCTCTCCGCACCCTCCCGGCGCCGCTTTGACCCGCAGGCGCAGCGGTTTACACTGGCGCCGCGTGCACCGGCACGCCGGCCCGGGTCCGGCGTGCCGCCGACTCACCCGCACGCCGGAGCGCAACAGTTATGAAGTTACCAACGCGGTGGTTGCTCCTGGCCATGCCGCTCGCCGCCGCCTTGGCCGCGTGCGGCAATCCGGAGCCCGAGAACGTCGACCACCTGGCCAACGCCCAGCGGTTCTACAGGCAGGACAAGCTCAAGGCCGCGCACATCGAGCTCAAGAACGCCCTGCGGCAGGACCCCGACAACGCCCAGGCCCGGCTCCTGCTCGGCCGGCTCTACCTGGACTCGGCGATGCCCGACGCGGCCGAGACCGAGCTGCTCCGGGCGCAGTCCGAGGGCGTCTCCATCGAGGCCACCGAGCCCCTGATCGCCCGGGCGCTGCTCGAGCAAGGCCGGTTCTCGGAGCTGCTGAACAGCCCT
>JASFUT010000385.1:0-3320 GCA_050050175.1 Chromatiales bacterium | reverse complement strand
CCACCTCCTCCCGGGTGCTGAACCGGCCGATGCTGAAGCGCAGCGAGCTGTGTGCCAGCTCGTCCGGTCGACCCAGAGCCCGCAGGACGTAGGACGGCTCGAGGCTGGCCGACGTGCAGGCCGAGCCCGAGGAGACGGCCAGGTCCTTGAGCGCCATGATCAGGCTCTCGCCCTCGACGAATGCGAAGCTCACGTTGAGATTGCCTGCGACGCGGCGCTCCTGGTCCCCGTTAAGATAGACCTCTTCCATGTCGCTGATGCCTGTCCAGAGCCGGTTGCGCAGACCGAGCACGCGGTCGTTCTCGGTGGCCATCTCCTCGGCGGCGATGCGGAAGGCCTCGCCCATACCCACGATCTGGTGGGTCGGCAGGGTGCCGGAGCGAAGCCCGCGCTCGTGTCCCCCGCCGTGCATCTGCGACTCGAGGCGCACCCGCGGCTTGCGCCGCACGTAGAGTGCGCCGATGCCCTTGGGGCCGTAGATCTTGTGGGCCGAGAAGCTCATCAGGTCGACCTGGAGCTCCTGCAGGTCGATCGGCACCTTGCCGGCCGACTGGGCGGCGTCGACATGGAAGACGATCTTGCGCTCGCGGCAGATCTCGCCGATGGCGCCGATGTCCTGGATGACGCCGATCTCGTTGTTCACGTGCATGACGGAGAGCACCGAGGTGTCGTCGCGCAGCGCCGCCCGGAGCTTGTCCAGATCGAGCAGCCCGCTCGGCTCCGGATCCAGGTAGCTGACCTCGAAGCCTTCGCGCTCCAGCTGCCGGCAGCTGTCGAGCACCGCCTTGTGCTCCGTCTTGACGGTGACGATGTGGCGCCCGCGCTTCTGGTAGAAGTGCGCGGCGCCCTTGATGGCCAGGTTGTCGGACTCGGTCGCCCCGGAGGTCCAGATGATCTCTTTGGGATCGGCGTTGATCAGCGCAGCCACCTGGGCCCGTGCGGTCTCGACCGCCTCCTCCGCCTGCCAGCCGTACCCGTGGGAGCGCGATGCCGGGTTGCCGAAGACGCCGTCCGGCGTGAGGTGGCTGCACATCTTCTCGGCCACCCGCGGGTCCACGGGCGTGGTCGCGGAGTAGTCCATGTAGATCGGTAGCTTCATGGGATGCTCACAGTCTCTCTATGCCCGCCGCGGTCAGATATGTCCCGCCGCCCGCAGCGAGCGCAGTGCCACCTCCGGCTCGCCGCGCTGCTCCTGGCGCGCCGCCACCTCGCGCACGCCCTGCCTGTTCATCAGGTCCTGCAGGCTGATCTGGTTGAGGTAGTCGTATATCCGACCGCTCAGGTCCTGCCAGAGATCGTGCGTCAGGCAGCGCTCGTTGTCCTGGCAGTTGTGCGCCCCGCCGCAGCGCGTGGTGTCCACGTTCTCGTCCACCGCCGTGATCACCTCGGCGACGAAGATCTCTCCCGCGGGCCGGCCCAGGCTGTAGCCGCCACCGGGGCCGCGGACGCTGGACACCAGCGACCGTTTTCGCAGCCGCGAGAAAAGCTGCTCCAGATAGGACAGGGAGATCCCCTGTCGCTGGGCGATGTCGGCAAGCGTTATGGGCCCGTTGCCGTGGTGCAGGGCCAGATCGAGCATGGCGGTTACCGCGTAGCGGCCTTTGGTCGTGAGCCTCACCGTTATGCGCTCCCAGTGGTTGATCCCGCCGCCAATATACAATACTGAGTAAATTAGTCAACTATTTGGGGCGCGCTCAGGTGGTCTTGAGGTGATCCCCATCCTCGTCCGCCACCGAGTGGATCTTGTCGAGCTCCTCGGCGGTGGAGACGATCTCGCAGGACTCGATCTCGGGGATCGCCAGGGAGCTGTCGTCCGCTCCCATCTGCTTGAGCGCCTCGCACATGGCCTGCATCTTCCGATCCATCACGTGCATGTGGTCGAGCATGCAGTTGATGGCGTGGGCCACCGGGTCGGGGGCGTCCTGGGTGGCGCCGTAGGCGTCGAACCCCATCTTCTCGGCAATCGCCTTGCGGTGGGCCTGGTCGCGCGCCTCGAGCTTGCGCTCGACCAGGCGCCCCGGCACGCCGACCACGGTGGAGCCCGGGGGCACGGACTTCACCACGACCGCGTTGGAGCCGATGCGCACGCCGTCGCCGATGTCGATGGGCCCCAGCACCTTTGCCCCCGCCCCTACGACCACGTCCCGGCCCAGCGTGGGGTGGCGCTTGCCCTTCTCCCAGCTGGTGCCGCCGAGCGTCACTCCGTGGTAGAGGGTGCAGTCGTCGCCGATCACCGCCGTCTCACCGATCACCACCCCCATGCCGTGGTCGATGAAGAACCGGCGCCCGATCTGGGCCCCCGGATGGATCTCGATGCCGGTGACCAGCCGCGCCAGATTGGAGACCAGCCGCCCCAGCCAGCACAGCCGCCAGCGCCAGAGCCGGTGCGCGAGACGGTGCATCAGCACGGCGTGGAACCCGGGATAGGTGGTCACCACCTCGAAGGCGTTCCGGGCCGCGGGGTCCCGGTCGAAAACGCAGCGTATGTCTTCGCGCAGTCGAGAGAACATGGGCGAGTTGTCCCAGGCAGGGTGCGGTCGCACCGAAGCGGGGCGAAAGACCTACTATTTTACTCGATCTCCCGCGCGCCTGTCCCGCGAGGCCCGCCCATTATGCATAAACCCATAGGGATGGCTAGGGTATTCGGGGCCTTCCGGCCCGCCGCCGGCTCAGACGTCCGCGCCCGGCTCCTCCCGGCGCATGGACTTGCGGCCCTGGGCGGCGCTCAGTACGCCGCGGAGGATGTTGATCTCGACGCGGTCGGGGCGGGCGCGGTTGAACAGCCGCCGGAGCCGGCGCAGCAGCCGGTCCGATTGTCCGGGGTCGCTGAAGCCCAGGTCGGCCAGGGTCTGGGCCAGGTGGCGGTGGAAGCCCTCCAGCGCCTCTGCGGGGGCGACCTCCCGGGCCGCCTCGCCGGAGGGGGGCGGCGCCTCCCTGGCAGCGAGAAAGAGCTCGTAGGCCAGCACCTGAACCGACATGGCCAGGTTGAGCGAGCTGTAGCCCGGGTTGGCGGGAATGTGGACCAGGGCGTGGCAGCGGTCGAGCTCCGGGTTGCTCAGCCCGGTGCGCTCGCGGCCCATCACCAGGGCGACCGGCCCGGCCTGCGACTCGGCGACCAGCCGCGCGGCGCAGGCGCGGGGCTCCACCTGGGGCCAGGGGACGGCGCGGAGCCGGGCGCTCGCCCCCATCACCAGACGGCAGCCCTCCAGGGCCTCGTCCAGACGGGCGTGCACCCGCGCGCGGGCCAGGATGTCGTCCGCCCCGGAGGCGCGGGCCGTGGCCTCGGCGTGCGGGTATTCCCGGGGCGCGACCAGCCGCAG
>JASFUT010000384.1:0-3324 GCA_050050175.1 Chromatiales bacterium | reverse complement strand
GTGCGATTCCGATGGCGCGTCGCGGAAGTCCCCTGCACGAAGGCGCGGTCGTTTCCCGGCCCGGCAGGGCCTCTCCCGAGCCGGCGACACCGTCGCTGGAGATGCCGCCCCGATGGCAGACATGACCGATCCGAGCAGGAGCCGCGACGAGCTCGCGGCGGAGATCCGCCGCTACCGGTACCGGACCTGGGGTACCCAGCCGACCCCAGACGGCCGGTGGGAGTGCTTCTTCGATATCGAGGCGACCCGCGGCGGGAGCCGCCTCCGCGCCTACGGGTCGACGGAGATCGAGGCGATGGAGCAGATGCTCGCCGTCCTGGCCAAGGAGGGCATCGAGCCGGCGAGGCCCTAGTGTCCCGAGTCAGGAGCATTATCTGATTCGCCGGGTCTCCACGGCGCTGGCTGCGTTGCTTCTCCTCCGAATACCCCCGCCCGGTATTCGTCGTCGAAGCGCCTTGCCAGCACCGCGGATACCTTGCCGGAATCGACAACGTACTTCTGACTCGGGTCACTAGCCCGGACAGTTCACGACCTGCCGGCCCAGGGAGCGCGGAGAACCTGCAGGCCTGCGTTGGTCCACCAGCCCTCCCCTCGAGGTCCCCCTTGCCCTCAGAATCTCCACCCCTTCCGACTGCCGTGACGTCTTGCCGCCGCCCGAGTTTCTTGCAGGTCCAGTCGCCCGGTGGCCGCCCTCCGGACCGGCCGTTGGTGAGTTACCCGGGCGAGTCGCCCCGCGAGCGGGCCTGGCGGCGCTGGTGCTCCACGAGGTCGGCGGTCAGCAGGTCGAAGGGGGCAGGCCGCACGCTCGGGTCCCAGCCACGATGCCTTGCGCCGCATCGGTAGCAGATGGCGACTTCAGGGAGCAGCAGGTAGACGATGCCATCGAGCAGGGCCATCCCGAACAGCACCGCGTAGGCGCCCAGGGGGGAAAAGGGGAGCACCGCCAGGCTCGCGGCCATGCCCGCGACCATGATGGCGAGCCCGAGGCTGCGGGGAAAGTCCTTCTGCCGGTACAGTCGTGGATCGCCGCAGGCCGCACAGCGCTCCAGGACGCCGCGCTCCCGCAGCGCCTCCGGAAGCCGGAGATCGCGCACGGCGCCGCAGCCCGGACAGGGCGGGGCGGGGCCGTCCAGGGGCAGCAGCCGCAGCGCCGCGTCACAGTTCCGGCAGCGGAGCTCCACCGAGAAACCGCGCGCCATGTCAGAAAGGGAACGGCGTGTGGCCGCGCAGGAAGCTCGCCGTCATCTCTCCCACCAGCACGAGGAACACCACCGCGTACAGGATCCCGGTGGCCGACTGGGTGGCGTGAATCCGCGCCGTGCGCCAGATCAAGGGGGCCATGGCGAGGGGTCCGACGACCCCGAAGCCGAGCCGCACGAGGTAGAACAGCCCCGGTGGCAGCAGCAGCGTGACGACCCAGCCGGCCCGCGACGGGGGCCAGCCGTAGGTGGCGAACACGCCCACCAGCATGGCCCCCTTGAGCGCCGCCAGGACCGCGATCGCGGCGGTCAGCCGCAGGAGCGGCCGGATCGGCATCCCGGTCTGCACGAGGTACCAGTGTCCCAGGATCATCGCGGCGGTGGTTGCCCCGAGCAGGACCGCCGAGGTGAGGACGTCCAGGCCGAGGAGCCAGGGCTGCACCGGGGGGGAGGGCCCGGGCCGGTCCGTGGCCCCGGCCACGAGCGCGAGCGCTGCCACCGCCGGAACCGCCGCGACGCGGATCAGCGCGACCCCCAGGCGGTTGCCGCCCCAGCTGACGAGCAGGCCTCCCAGCGCCGCCACGCCGGCTGCCGACCCCGCGACCGGTCCGGCCGCGCCGCCCGCCGCCGCCGCGAGCGGCGCCAGCGCGATCGCGCCGGTGACGCCGAGGAACCGGAGAAAATCCTCACGTACCTCCGACCGGCGGGTCAGCCAGGTCGTGGCGAGCAGCCCGCCACCGAGCTCCGCCAGGGTCAGCCAGAGGATCATCCAAGTTATTGTGGCTGAAGGGAATCAGCGCTTGACAGCGAACCGCCGCGGTGCCATCATCTTGAAACAGGACCAGGACGGTTCGGTTTCCGCGGTCCGCCCCGGGATCGGACGCGCCGCTCGACTGGGCGGGCGGCCCCGGCAGGGCGGCAGCGAGTATAGCATAGGCCCGGCGCGGCTCCGGAAGGCGGCCGGGCGAGGGGAATCAGCGATCGTGGACACGGTGTACATGGATCACCACGCCACCACTCCGGTGCATCCGGAGGTCCTGGGGGCCATGCTGCCCTACTTCCGCGAGGAGTTCGGCAATCCCGCCAGCGCCACACACGCCGCGGGCCGCCGGGCTGCCGACGCCGTCGAGGCGGCGCGCGAGTCGATCGCCGGTCTACTGGGGGTCCGTTCCCGGGAGGTGTTGTTCACCAGCGGGGCAACCGAGTCGAACAACCTGGCCCTCCGCGGCACGGTCCGTGCCTTCCGCGAGCGTCGGGGTTCGGCGCATGTGCTGACCTGCGCCGTCGAGCACAAGTCGGTCCTCGAAACGGTCGGGGACCTCGCGGCCGAGGGATGTGACGTCACCGTGCTTCCGGTGGACGCGGAGGGAAGCGTCGACCCCCAGGCGGTGCGGAACGCCCTCCGTCGGAATACCTGTCTCGTCTCGATCCAGACGGCGAACGGCGAGATCGGGACGTTGCAGCCGCTGGAGGCGGTCGCCGGTGCGTGCTCGCAGGCCGGGGTGCCCCTGCACACCGACGCGGCGCAGGCGGTGGGCTGGCTGCCGCTGCGCCCGGCTGCGGAGGGGGTGTCGCTGCTGTCGGCATCGGCCCACAAGGCGTATGGGCCGAAGGGTGTGGGCGTGCTCTGGTCGCATCGCCGCCACCCTCTGGCCGCCCTGATGACCGGCGGCGGACAGGAGCGGGGTCGTCGTTCCGGAACCCTCAACGTGCCGGGGATCGTGGGGATGGCTCGCGCGTTCGAGATCGCCTGGCGCGACCGGGAGGCCGAGTCGAACCGGCTGCGCGCGCTCCGGGAGCGGCTATGGGACGGTATCCGCACCCGCATCGACGGCGTGCGGCGGAACGGGCATCCCTCGTGCCGGCTCCCCCACAACCTGAGCCTGTCGTTCCGTCACGTGGAGGGGGAGAGCCTCCTGATGGCGCTGAAGGGCTTTGCGCTCTCCAGCGGCTCCGCCTGCTCGAGCACGGACTCACGCGGGTCGCACGTGATCCGGGCGATCGCACCCGGGGACGAGATGGTTCACGGTAGCATCCGGGTGGGACTCGGCCGTGGCAACCGGGAGGAGCACGTCGATGCCCTCGTGGAGGCTCTGGCGGCCAGCGTCGCGCGGCTGCGCGCCAT
>JASFUT010000383.1:0-3331 GCA_050050175.1 Chromatiales bacterium | reverse complement strand
GTCATCATGCTGTCCAGCAAGGACGGGCTGTTCGACCGGGCGCGGGGACGGATCGTCGGCTCGGAGCAATATCTGACAAAGCCGTTCACCAAAGAAGAGCTGCTGAGCGTGGTCCGCCAGTACGCGGCCAAGGCGGCGTGACGGGGCAATCAGCGCGCAGGGGTGGCCGGCAGGTGCCATAAACGGGGGACAACAACATCATGGCAACGGTACTGATCGTCGACGACTCTCCGACGGAAATCCACGTCCTCAAGACAATGCTGGAGAAGCAGGGTTACGAGACCCTCACGGCGGAGAGCGGGGAGGTGGGGATCGAGCAGGCCAGGGCCGAGAAGCCCGACGTCATCCTGATGGACGTGGTCATGCCCGGACTGAACGGCTTTCAGGCGACGCGGCAGCTCAGCCGTGATCCCGACACCAAGGATATCCCGGTCATCATCGTGACGACCAAGGGGCAGGAGACCGACCGGACCTGGGGGCTGCGCCAAGGGGCCAGGGAGTACCTGGTCAAGCCCGTGACCGCCTCGGACCTCGTCGACAAGATCAAGGCGGTCCTCGGGGGCTGAGCGGAACCATTGCCATGAGCAGCCCCGAGTCCCGCGAGCTTCTTGCCCTGCTGCGTGACATCGAGAGCCGGAGTCGTCAGAACGCGGTCGGTCTGCCTCGTCACGAGGAGGTCCGGCAGCTTTGGGAAGGCGTGGTCTTCTCGGTATCGGGCGTGCGCCTGGTCTCGGCCCTCGGCGAGCTCGTCGAGATCCTCAATCATCCGCCGAGGGTGACCGCGGTCCCCGGGGCTCTTCCGTGGGTCCTGGGCATCGCGAACATCCGGGGAAGCCTCCTGCCGATTATCGACCTGCAGCACTTCCTCGGCGGGCGCCCGACCGTGGCCGGCCGACGCACCCGCGTGCTGGTGATCCGCCACGAAGGTACGCCCGCCGGGCTGCTCGTGGGCGAGGTGTTCGGGATGAGACACTTCTTCGAGGAGGACCGGGGGGACCCGCCCCACCTCGACGGCAGGCTGGGCCGCTATGTGCGGTCCGCCTTCGAGCAGGAGCTGGAGAACTGGCCTGTGTTCAGCATCCAGGCCCTGACGGGTGATCCGGATTTTCAGGTGGCGGCGGCCTGAGCCCCGCGCGGGCGGGCCGGCGCCTTGTTTCAGGACGGAGAAGGCACGGCGGAGCTTGCTTGCCGTTGTCTCGCCGAGGAATGCTCGGCCGGCGGTCGCAGTGCATGCTGAGCGGAGCGGATACGGGGCGCCGGCGGCGTTGTCATTTTCGGGAGGCCATACCTCATGAGAGCGAAGACTTCAGGCGGGACCGGGTCCAACCGGCTCATCACCCTACTGTCCGTCCTGCTGATGACGGTCATCATAGCGGCCCTGGCCGCGTTCATCCACGTGTCTGAATGGGAAGGCCATGACGAGCAGTATCTGCTGCGCGCCGCCAAGGAGCGTGTGGTGGCTCAGCGAATCGCCACCTACGGTCTGTCTGCGGCAGGGGGCAGCGAGCAGGCCTTTCCTCTCCTGAAGAGGGCCCGCGACGAATTCCAGCAGACCCTGGACGAGCTTCAGAACGGGGCACCCTCTCAGGGGCTGCCGCCGACGCCTACAGAGGCCCGGGACGAGCTCGGCGCCTTCCAGGACGCATGGGCGGAGCTGAGGGACAACGCCGATCAGATCCTCACCAGCCGCGAGGCCATCCTGTCTGTGGGTGAGTACGTCAACGTCATCACCCAGTTCATCCCGCAGCTGCAGGAGTTCTCGGACCAGGTCGTGCGCATCCTGGTCAAGAATAAAGCCCCGCAGACCCAGATCTACGTCGCCACCCGTCAGCTGATGCTGGCCCAGCGGGTCGAGAACAACGTCTCCCAGGTCCTCGCCGGGGGCCGGGATACCGCGGCGGCCATCGACCAGTTCAGCCGCGACGCCGATCTCTTCGGCCGGGTGCTCGAAGGCATGATCAAAGGCGACCCCCAGCTCGGCGTCGAGCGGGTGACCGACCCCGAGGGCGAGCAGAAGCTGCGTGAGGTCGCCATGCTGTTCAGCTCGATCTACGACAACTCGACCCAGATCATCGAGGTCACCCCGTCCGTGATCCCCGCCCTGGAGGCCGCCGCCAGCCTTCCCGGGCTGTCGGACCAAGTCACCGACGCGGCCGCCGGCCTCATCGAGGCCTACGGCCAGTCACCCGGGCGCTTCGGGATCGGGGGTGCAAAGGTCGGCCCGGGCTTCGTGACCATCATGGGTGTGGTCGCCGCAGTCATCCTGCTGCTCCTCGGCTACCTGCTGCTCACCGACTCACGACGCCGGGAGTCGGAGAGCAAGCGCAGCAACGAGCAGAACCAGCAGGCCATCCTCCGGCTGCTCGACGAGATGGGCGACCTGGCCGACGGTGACCTGACGGTGACGGCGACCGTGACCGAAGACATCACCGGCGCCATCGCGGACTCCATCAACTACGCCATCGAGGCCCTGCGCAGTCTGGTGGAGACCATCAACGACACCTCGGAGAAGGTCTCCTCCTCCGCCCAGGAGACGCGGGCCACCGCCATGCACCTCGCAGAGGCCAGTGAGCACCAGGCCGAGCAGATCACCTCGGCGACTGACGCCATCGCCCAGATGAGTCGCGCCATCGACCAGATGTCGAGAGACGCCACGGAGTCGGCGGAGGTGGCGCAGCGCTCGGTGGAGATCGCCACCAAGGGGGCGGCGACGGTGCGGAGCACCATTCAGGGCATGGACAGCATCCGCGAGCAGATCCAGGAGACGTCCAAGCGGATCAAGCGGCTCGGGGAGAGCTCCCAGGAGATCGGGGACATCGTGGAGCTGATCGACGACATCGCCGATCAGACCAACATTCTCGCCCTGAACGCCGCCATGCAGGCCGCCATGGCCGGCGAGGCGGGACGCGGCTTCGCCGTGGTTGCCGACGAGGTGCAGCGCCTCGCGGAGCGCTCGTCCAACGCCACCAAGCAGATCGAGGCCCTGGTCAAGACGATCCAGGCCGACACCAACGAGGCCGTGACCTCCATGGAGGCGAGCACCACGGGCGTGGTATCGGGAGCCAAGCTCGCCGAGGACGCCGGCGACGCCCTGATGGAGATCGAGAACGTGTCCAACTACATCGCCGACCTGACGCGGAAGATCGCCGACTCCGCCCAGAGTCAGTCGGCCGAGGCGTCGCGCATCGACGACACCATGGGGGTCATCCAGGAGATCACAAAGCAGACCACCGAGGGCACCAACCAGACCGCCGACTCCATCGGTAAGCTCGCAGAGCTCGCCGACGAGCTGCAGCGGTCGGTTGCGGGCTTCCGCCTGCCGGAGTAAGCG
>JASFUT010000382.1:0-3347 GCA_050050175.1 Chromatiales bacterium | reverse complement strand
GGGTGGAGCTTCTCGCGCCGCGGGCCCAGCCGGTGACGATCAAGCCCTGCTCGGCGGACCGCGTCTGCGCCAAGCCGGTCAAGGGTCTCGAGCTGGCGCCCCAGGAGGAGTCGGGCATCGCGGCGACCCTCGTGACGCCCGGGTTCCTGGAGCACTTCCAGCAGCCCGACGTGATGGTGATCCGGGGCGATTCCGAGCAGCTGTGCAGCCTGTCGCGGCTGGTCGAGAGCACCGGCGTCTTCGCGCGCTTCGAATACGAGGCCGTGGCCGAGACCCAACCGCACGCGGCGGAGGACGATCTGGAGGGGGATACCGATTTCACCAAGCTCTGGGAGCATCTCTGAGATCGAGAAGGGGATGGCCCAACCCCTTTGCGCCGGCGCAGCTTCGGGGTCTGTGTCGGCACCCGGGACACACCGCCGGCGTCCGACCCCGGTGATCCATGATTGACAGGGAGCCGAGCCTGGTGGAGTCCCTGCGGGGCACCTTTGGCCGCCGGGGGCAGCTCGAGTGGATCGGGCTGCGCCCGGGTCGCCGGGAGCCGATGCGGCAGGTGGAGGAGGCCTGGGCGGAGGCGGGTCGGGGCCTGTGCGGCGACCGCGCCGCAGCCCGGCGGGGCGGCCGCCGGCAGGTGACGATCGTGCAGTGGGAGCACCTGGCGGTCATCGCCTCCCTGTGCGGACGTCGCGACCTGCAGCCAGGCCTGATGCGACGCAACCTGGCGGTGGCCGGCATCAGTGTGCTGGCCCTCCAGGACCGGGACTTCCGACTCGGCGCGGTGGTTCTCAGGGGAACCGGTCTCTGTCATCCGTGCTCCCGAATGGAAGAGGCGCTGGGGCCGGGCGGCTACAACGCCGTCCGCGGACACGGCGGCATCACGGCGGAGGTCGTCGTGGGCGGCCCTTTGCGTGTCGGTGACGCCCTCGTCCCCCGGGGCCGTTGACCCGGTCCGGCCGCCCGGACCCCTGCCGCTCCCCCGCGCCCGGGATTGTCCTGTCGCCCCAAGCCGACAGGCGCTTTTCGGCCTGAGGCGGGCCGGGTCTCGCGTCCATGGGGCCGGCCCGAGCCGGTCGCCGACCGCCATGAGGGGGGCCGGGGAACGGCGAGCCGGCATTGCCCCGTCGCCTGCCGGAGACAGCAAGGGCCTTCCGCTGCGGCGACCGGCACCGCTGAGCCCCCCGGATTCTCGGCTAACACCCTGTGGTTGGAACGTTTCCCGTCTCCTGGCACGGCTCCTGCTGACAACGGGTGCCGCCGGGCCAGGCTGGCCGGCGGGCACATTTCCGACGGACGGGGGAGGTCCCTCGATCCGAACAAACCGCAAGGAGTAGAGACCATGACCAAGCACATCCCTCTGGCGATCGCCCTCGCAGTCCTCGCCGGCGGCGCCGTCGCCGGTGAGACCGCTGACCCGCAGGCCCTGTCCCCGGCGTTCGGAGTGGTCGACGGCGATCAGGACGGACTGATCTCCAGGGAAGAGGCATCACGGGTGCCGGGGCTCGCGGAGAGTTTCGATGCGATCGACGCCGACGGAGACGGGCGCCTGAGCCAGCAGGAGTACAGCGCGGCGATGCACGGCGGGCGGCAGAGCTGATCCCGAGGGGTGCCCCGGGGTGTCTGCGGGGTCGGTCCAAGGCCCGGCCCTGACGGCCCGGGGCGCCCCTGTCCGTCCGCACCCGGGAATCGGCGCCAGCGCTCTCTTTGGATCGTGCGCGCCCCGGGTCCGGCGGCGGGACAGGACTCGGTACAACGCCGCGGCGGGGTCGCGTATTCTGTGCGGGGCGGCCGGCGGGCCGGGCACCGGGTCCGGACGGCCGCCGTGCGAGTCCGACACGACAAGGAGACCCACAATGAAGACAAGACACAGCCAACGGGTCGGCGCAGCCGTTCTCTCGGCCGCCCTGCTCATGGGTGGGCAGGTGATGCCCGCCGCCGCCGATATCGTCGGTACCGACCGGGCCGTCGCCGCCCAGGAGCGGCGGGCGCAGAGCGAGCGCCTCCAGTCCCTGCTCTCCCGGGAGGATGTCGCCAGGGAGCTCGAGCGGTACGGCGTGGACCCTGCGGAGGCCCGCGAGCGCGTCGCGTCCCTCACCGACGCCGAGCTGGCGCAGGTCGGCCCCCGTCTCGAGCAGCTGCCCGCCGGTGCCGGTGTGGTGGAGGTGATCGGGGTCGTCTTCGTGGTCCTGCTGATCCTCGAGCTGGTTGGAGTGACCGACGTGTTCACCGGTGTGTGAACGCCGGGTCCCGGGCCGCGCCTGGGCAGCGCTGGCGGTTGCCCTGGCGCTGTCCGGCTGCGCGGCCCGCGGCCCGGTTCTCGCCCCTCGGCTGCCGCCGGAGGCGCGCGCCGAGGCGGTGGACCTGGACCATACGCCCTTCTTTCCTCAGCAGGCCTACCGGTGCGGCCCGGCCGCGCTGGCGACGGTGCTGGTGGCCTCGGGCGCGGACGCCAGCCCCGATCGGCTGGCCGATCAGGTCTTCCTGCCCGGACGCCGGGGGAGCCTGCAGGCGGAGCTCATCGCCGCCGTGCGGCGCCACGGTCGGGTGCCCTATCGCCTGCGCCCGGAGCTGTCGGCGCTGCTCGCGGAGCTGCGCGCGGGACGACCGGTCCTGGTGCTGCAGGACCTGGGCGTGGGGCCCTTTCCGGTATGGCACTATGCGGTGGTCACGGGCTATGACCCGGACGGAGACGTGGTCAGGCTGCGCTCGGGCACCGAGCGCCGGAAGACGATGGAGGCCGCGGGGTTCGCGCGGACCTGGGAGCGGGCGGGGCACTGGGGCCTTTTGGCCTTGCACCCCGGCGCGCTGCCCGCCGCCGACGACCCGCAGGGCTTCGCCAAGGCGGTGGCGGGCCTGGAGGCGACTGGCAGATGGGAGGACGCCGGGCGCAGCTACGCGGCGGGGATCGGGCGCTGGCCCGACGACGCCATCCTGAGACTGGGGCTCGCCAACGTGCACTACCGGCTGGGCGAGCCGGCCCTTGCGGAACGGGGCTATCGGGCGGCGATCGATCTGGACCCCGGGAGCGCCGCCGCCCGGAACAACCTGGCCCGGACGCTGCTCGATCGGGGATGTCGGCGGGAGGCGCTCGAGACCGTGGACAGAGCGCTGGCACTCCCCGAGGTCCCGCCGGACCTGCACCGCGCCCTGCGCGAGACCCGCGCCGCGATCCGGGCCAGGCCGGCCGCGGACGCGCAGGCCGGATGTGCCCTGGCGGCTGGCGTGCCCTTGCGCCCTCCAATGAGCGACTAGTGCTCGGTCCCATACAAATGGTTCGTTTCAGCGTGCCTGGGCGGGTCTGCACCTAGGCGCACGAGTGAAGCACTAGCCATCGCTAATGCGAGCGAGTG
>JASFUT010000381.1:0-3349 GCA_050050175.1 Chromatiales bacterium | reverse complement strand
GGGCGCTCGGGTGTACTCCGATGTGGAGGGAGCCTTCATGACCCGGTGAACGTCTCCGCGGTGCAGCCGCGCGATCGGAGCCCGGGCCGCCGTCGAGGGCTTCGGTGGCGGAGGGTGTCGAGAGCCGCGGGCAGGTCAGCGACGGCCGGGGGATGCCGCCAACGCGATCCTTACCAGGTCCGCTACGGTCCTGACCCCGAGCTTCGTCATGATGTTCGAGCGGTGCACGTCCACCGTCTTGCGGCTGATGCGCAGCAGCGCGGCGATGGCGCTGCTCGACTTGCCGTCCACCACCAGCTCGAAGACCTCCCGCTCGCGCGCGGTGAGGGTCTCGAGCCGCTCGCGGATTGAGGCGACCTTCTTCGCCCGCTCATGGGCGGCGACGGCCTCGCGCAGGCAGCCCTGCACGCGTTCGAGCAGACGCTGCTCGTTGATCGGCTTCTCGAAGAACTCGGCCGCGCCCGCCTTCATCGCCCGCACCGCCATCGGCACGTCCGCGTGGCCGCTGATGATGATGGTGGGCAGACAGACAGTGTCTTGCGCGAGCCGCTGCTGGAGCTCGAGGCCGCTCATGCCCCGCAGCCTCACGTCGAGGATCAGGCAGCCGGAGATGTCGGGCTCCAGGTCGTTGAGAAACCCCTCCGCGGAGCTGTAGGGCGCCACATCCAGGCCGACAGAGCGAAAGAGGGCGCACAGCGCCCCGCGGACTGCCGGGTCGTCTTCGACGACGAATACCAGGGGCTTCTTATCGGGCGGGGTCATGGTCTTCGGACGATCGGTGTATCAAGGGCAGGCGGAAGCGGAAGGTCGCCCCGCCGCCCGGCGTCTGCGAGAGCACGAGCTCGCCGCCGTGGGCCTCGACGATGGCGCGCGTGATGGCCAGCCCTATACCCACGCCGCCGGGCTTGGTCGAGAAGAACGGATCGAAGATCCGGTCGCGTACATCGGCAGGAACGCCGGGCCCGCGGTCCGCGACTCGGATCTCCACCATGGGACCGTCGCGCAGGGTGGTCAGCCGAAGCTCCCGAGAGGCGCCCGTGGACGCGACCAGCGCTTCCACCGCGTTGCCCGTCATGTTTCGGAGTGCCTGCTCGAGCAGCACCCGGTCGGCCGAGACCGGGCAGGGCTTCGCCGAGAGCTCGAGTATCAGCTCGACGCCCTTCGGCTCGATGTCGCGGCGCAGATCGTTCGCGCAGGCGTCGATCACCAGGTTGACATCCACCAGGCTGCGACGCAGGTGCCCGCCGCTGACGAAACTCCTGAACCGGTGGATGATCTCCTTGGCCCGCGTCGCCTGGGCCCGCATGTCTTCCAGCCAGCCCAGGATCTCGTCGAGGGGCGGCTCGCCCTCGGCCCGAAGCAGGCGGATGGAGGCCTCGGTGTAGCTCGCGATGGCGGTGATGGGCTGGGCAATCTCGTGCAGGATCTCGGTGGTCATCTCTCCGATTGCGGCGAGGCCGGGCGGCAGGGGGCGATGGGCGACGGGCTGCGGGGAGCGCCCGGCCCGCGCCGATTCCGGCGGTCGCCTGACGTCCGCCACCACCGCATAGAAGCCGCGCACGCGACCGTCAGGCTCGTAGTCCGGGATATAGCGCACCTGGACGAGGCGCCGGTTTCCCACCTGGTAGGGCACCTCGTCCGTGAACGAGACCCCCTGGCCCGCGAGCGCCGCGGAGATGTGCTCCGCGAGGTGCGCGTAGGCCTCCTCTCCGATCACGTCGCGGACGGCCCGGCCCCTGAGCTGCTCTGCCGGGATTCCGAACCAGGCCTCGTACGCCTTGTTGGTGAACCGGTAGCGCTCGTTCGGGTCGATGTAGGAAACCAGCACCGGGAGGGCGTCGGCCACCTGCTGCAGCTGGGCCTCGGTCGTCCAGCGCACGGGGAGCTGGCCGTCTTCGTCCAGGGCGAAGTGCAGCCTTTCCGCACGCCCGGTCCTGTCCCCCCGGTCCATGTCGCTGGCGGCGCAGACCGCCGCGATGACGCCGCCCTCGGCGTCGAAGATGGGGCACACGGAGTACTGGTACCTGCGGGCCCCGTCGATCGTCGGGAAGGCCGTCACGTCGCTGACGCAGTGTCCCTTGTCGAAAACCCGCTCGCGGTTACGGTCGAAGCCCTCCATGATCTCGGCCGGGAAGCCGAGCTCGCGCCAATGCTTGCCCGTCAGCTCCTCCGGGCTCAGCCCCAGGGCCCGGGCGCCTGCCGGACTGGCATAGAGGTAACGCCCCGCCCGATCGTACAGGTAGATGTGGTCGGACGAGGCGGCCAGCACGGCTTCGAAGAGCGCTGCGCGTGTGGCGGGGTCGCCGAGCCGCGCATGGATGTCGCGCTTAGTTTCCGGCGTGGAATCAATCAATTGGGACCTGTCTCCTGCAAGGCCGCCGTCCACCTTATCAGGGACCTGCGCCGGTGTCATGGACCTCCGCATCACCGGAAGCGATCCCGAGGCCGGCGTGGTCGGCCCGCCGGGGACCGGAGGCGCCACCGGACCGAGGGACCCGGGAAGTCAGCGGCCGGGGATGCCCGGTGCGCCGGTCCACACACGGAGGATCAGGTAGGGCTGGCGGCCGCGGTCCACGCCGCGATTGAACGGCGGGGACCGGTGGAGCTGATTCACCGCCACGTACAGCCAGCCGTCCGGCCCGAAGCTCAGCGCGTCCGGCCAGGACAGCCGGTCGTCCTGTACCAGGCGCGTCAGCCGGCCGTCCGGGTGCAGGACGTCGATGGCGTTGTCGCGCAGATTGGTGAAGTAGTGGCGGCCTTGCGCATCCGTGGACGCGCCGTCGGACAGGGGCTTGGGGCCCAGGCGCACCACTGCGGCGGCAATCACCCCGTCCGGCGCTTCCGAGCGGAACAGGCGGGTGGGGACGCTGTACCAGCTGGTGCCGCTCATGGCGCCGAAGTAGAGCGTCTCGCCGTCGGCCGACAGGGTGATCGGATTGATGGCGACGCGGGCGGGCTCGGACTCGCCCTCGTCCCCGGTCACCTCCACGACCCTGCCCTCCACCACAAGGTCCACGTTCTCGGCGGCGAGCGCCTGCGACGCGGAAAGCCGGCGCGCCCGGTCGGAGCCCGTTCACGGGGCGATCATGTCGGTACGGGCGGGCCGGCCGCAAGACGTGTGCGCCTGGAGCGGGCGCGCGCGGCCCAACGTGCACGCCCAGGGCGGCTGGCGGCACCGGCCGACCGCATCCATACTTAGTGCGTGCGCCGAAAGGCAGTTTCAGGAAGGCATCAGGCGAGAGGAACGCCCCGTGAGCGCAGAAGACGTCAGGCTTTACCACTTCCCGCTCTCCTACGAATCCCAGATCGTGCGGCTGGTCCTGTGCGAGAAGGCTGTCGACTGGCGAGG
>JASFUT010000380.1:0-3355 GCA_050050175.1 Chromatiales bacterium | reverse complement strand
GGTCCGTGGACATTCCGGAGGAACCGTAGAACATGAGAATCCTGCTCTTCCTGGGCACCAACCTGGCCATCCTGGCCCTGGTCAGCATCACGTTCAAGCTTCTCGGGATCGAGGGCTTCCTGCAGGCCAACGGAGTCGATCTGAACCTCCAGGCCCTGCTGATCTTCTCGGCGCTCTTCGGCTTCGGCGGCTCGCTGATCTCGCTCGCCCTGTCGAAATGGACGGCAAAGCGCATGATGGGGGTCCGGTTGATCGAGCGCCCGGGCGACTCCGTCGAGCGCTGGCTGGTGGACACGGTTCGCCGCCAGGCCCAGCGGGCGGGCATAGAGATGCCTGAGGTCGGCATCTTCGACTCGCCGGAGCCGAACGCCTTCGCCACGGGGGCCAATCGGAACAACGCGCTGGTGGCGGTGAGCGCGGGCCTGCTGCGCTCGATGAACCGCGACGAGGTGGAGGCCGTGCTGGGCCACGAGATCAGCCACGTGGCCAACGGGGACATGGTCACCCTGGCGCTGGTCCAGGGGGTCGTCAACACCTTCGTCATCTTCCTCTCCCGGGTGATCGGGCACGTGGTCGACCGGGTGGTCTTCAAGACGGAGCGGGGACATGGACCCGCCTACTACATCACCGCCATAGTCGCGGAGATCCTGCTGGCGTTCCTCGCCACCATGATCGTGATGTGGTTCTCGCGGCGCAGGGAGTTCCGGGCCGACGCGGGCGGCGCCGAGCTGGCCGGCCGAGGCAAGATGATCGCAGCGCTGCGCCGGCTGCAGGCCGCCCATCAGCCGCAGCTGCCCGACCGGTTCGCGGCCTTCGGCATCTCCGGTCACATCGCCCAGGGTCTCAAGCGGCTGTTCATGACCCATCCGCCGCTGGAGGAGCGGATCGAGGCGCTGCAGCAGTCGACTCGCTGAGTCCCGAGCCTCGGGCCACCGCCATTCCCGCAGCACGACCGATGAAACTCGTCGTCGAAGATGGGTTAAGGTCTGGCTCGGGTCGCCCGAGCGGCCCGTAAGAAATAGCGACGGCCAGGCACCGGGTGCGCGGGATGTCCGACGTCTCCATGCAGACGGCCGATGTCCTGGTCGGGGCCTGCAACGCCGGTGCACAACCGCTGGTCCTGTGGGGGGTAGATGCTTATGCGAGCCGGGGTATTGAAGATGCACAAGAATGTGAAGAGCCGTTCCATGGCCCTGCTGGGCCTGCTTGTCGTACTGGGGTCAGGATCCGCTCCCGCGGAGACCGGACTCGGCTTCGAGCCCGTTGCCAAGGCGCCGGTGGAGGAGTGCTTCGTCTGCCAGGTCTCCGGGTGCCTGGTCCAGGAGCGGTTCGCCGCGAGTCCGCAGGACGCGCAACCGGCAACGCCTTACATCCCGGTCACGGCCTATCCGATCGGCGAGCGCGCCGCCCAGTGCGAGGCCATGGACGATCCGGCGGACCTCAGCAAGCGGATCATTCCCAAGCGCAACGGCGCCTATCTCTGGGGGCTGACCGTCGCCGGCGCCGCCCGGGACAAGATCTGGATCGGCAGCGCCCCCAATATCCCCTGCGTGGGCGGGGCGGCGTCCGGCACCGAGGGACCTTACGTGCCCGGCACGCTGATCTGCGAGTCCGGCAAGAGCAATTTCCCGGGCATTCCCGACATCCTGCGGCCCATATTCGGCGACTGGCGGCCGCCGGGCGTGTTCGTCTACGACACGGGCACCGGGATCCAGACGGAGGTCGAGGTGCCGCACTTCCTGATCAACTGGACCCAGGGGCTGCGCTCGGCCGGCACCACGCCGAGCGGCGTCGTGCTCCTGGCCGGCCCCGCTTTGCTCGGTGTGGGGATCAACGTATTTGCGTTCGACGGCGAGACTCGCGAGTTCCTGGGCGCCAAGCGTCTGTGGAGGTACAGCAACATCCGCAAGTGGATCCAGGCGAACGGGGCTCTCTACACCACCGTGCAGAAGACCCGGGGCGGCACGGGCTCGGTGCTTCGGTGGGTCGGCTCGCGCGACCGGCCTTTCGAGCTGGTGGAGGTCGGGCGGCTCGACGGCGGCGGCGTGAACATCGCCCTGCACGAGGGGCGGCTCTACGTCGGCACCCAGGGCGAGACCGCCTTCGGCCTGATCGCAGGCCCCGCGTCGCCGGGCATCTGGATGAGCCCGCGCCTCGGCCTCCAGGGGCTCACGCCCCTCAACGCCGGAAGCTGGATCAAGGTCTGGGATGCCGCACAATACGAGCCGGATCCCGCGGTGCTCAAGAACTACGACATGGGTGATCTGGAGTCGCTCAACGGCTGGCTCTACTACGGGACCATGCACAAGCCCGGGAACTTCGGGGTCAACGGCTTCCGGGAAGTGTATGGGGATCCCGCGGATCTCGGGATCAGCGAGGAGGAGGTGGTGGAGAAGACCGTACGGGCCTTTGCGATCTTCCGTGCCCGCAACTTCGACGACCCGGGCAGCACGGAGGTGGAGCTCCTCTACGGCCATAGCCAGCTCCCCAGGTTCGATCCGCAGACCGGCTCCTTCGTGGAGGTGGCCAACGTGTCCGGCTATGTCCCGGTGAACGGTCCGCGATCCTCGGGCTTCGTGCCGTCGCGCCCCGACATCCTCGCCGAGACCAACGCCGACGGCTACCTGGACTTCCTCGCCGCGGCCTGCGGGTTCATCGGCCCAACCGGTCCCAGCGTGGATCTGCTCAAGGCCGCCGCGGCCGAGCAGGGCAACCCCGAGAACAACTACGCCTGGGAGTTCATCACCGAAGGTGAGCGCCTCTACGTCGGCACCTCCGACATCAAGATCGGCGGCCCCGATGGCTTCGGTCCCCGCGGACCCTACTATTGCCCGCCCCGGGGCCTGACCGGGGGCGATCTCTGGGTGTTCACCAGGGAGAGCCCGCGGACGGCCGAGCCGGTCGACCTGGGGGGCTTCGGCAATCCCCAGAACGGCGGCATTCGCACGGCGGTGAGCGTCGACGGGACCCCGTACTTCGGTACCGCGAATCCATCCAACGTCGCCAACGATTGGGCCTACCCGCCGTTCGTGCCCTTCGTGATCGAGGGCGTGGGGGGCTGGGAGCTGCTCAGGCTGGAGACCTTGGAGGCGGCGGTGGAGTGAGCCGAGGGCGACCCGCGCGCGGCGCGCGTGCGGGACGGTCCGGTCCGGCAGAGGCGCCTATGGGGTCGAGCCGGGGCGGTAGGCTTCGAGGAGCCGCCGGCAGACTTGCCGCAGGGCTTCAATGACGGCGCCCCGGCCGGCCAGGCCCTGGGAGCGGGCGGTGTCCACCCAGCCCTGCTTGATGAGCACTGCCTGGATCAGGAGGGTCGCGTCCCGGGGCCGCCCCGCGAGGGGCCCGTCAGGGTCCGCCA
>JASFUT010000379.1:0-3385 GCA_050050175.1 Chromatiales bacterium | reverse complement strand
CGTTCGCCCAGCGCAAGCGCGCGTGGATCGAGCGGGCCAGGGCCGACGTGCTGGAGCGGATCGGCCGCCGGGAGGCCGCCTGGGGGGTGCTGCCCGAGTCGCTGCCCCTGCGGGCGCTGGGCGAGACTTGGCAGGTCCGGATTGTGCACGACCTCGCTCCCGGGTGCCTGGAGCCCTCCCGAGGGCATCGCCTGAAGATGGGTGCCTGCGGCATCGATCAGGGGTTGGCGTCGCTGCGGGACTGGGTAAGGCACAGGGCGGGCTCCACGCTGCCGTCGTGGCTCGAGCGCGTTTCCCGCGAGACCGGGCTTGCCTACTCGAGGGCCCAGGTCCGCCTGCAGAGAAGCCGCTGGGGCAGCTGCTCCAGCACGGGCACCATCAGCCTCAATGCCAAGCTGCTGTTCCTCGATCGCGACCTGGTCAGCTATCTGATGGTGCACGAACTCTGCCATACACGCTGGATGAGCCACTCCCCTGCCTTCTGGCGGCTGGTGGAGCGCAAGATGCCGGGCTACCGGGAGCTCGATGCCTCATTGCGACGCGCCTCCGAGGAGGTTCCCCCTTGGGTGCATCCACCCCGGATCCGGGTCCCCGCGTAGGGAAGAGAGGCCTGCTGCCGGGCGACCCGGACCGGACCTGGGTGTGTTCACTGCTGCGCCGCCTGAGCGAGCGAGTCCTGGTACCCGGCTTCAGCCGGGCCCGGGGCCGCACCAAGCCCGACGGCAGCCTGGTCACCGACGCCGATCTGGCCATGCAGGCGGCTGTCGCCCGGGAACTCGAGGCCCGCTGGCCGGACGTACCGGTGCTTGGCGAGGAGATGCCCGCTGCCGAGCAGCGGCGCCTGCTGGCCGGCGGCGACGCAGCCCTCTGGTGTCTCGATCCTCTGGACGGCACCTCCAACTATGCCTCCGGAGTCCCCTTCTTCGCCGTGTCCCTGGCCCTGATCCGGGCCGGCCGCGTGGAGCTGGGCGTGGTCTACGATCCCCTGCGCGGCGAGTGCTTCTCTGCCGCCCGGGGTCGAGGCGCCTGGCTGGATGACCGCGGCCTCCGTCTCCTTACCGGCGGGCTCCCCCTGCGCGAGTGTGTGGCCCTCGTGGACTTCAAGCGCCTGCCGCCGCGGCTCGCCGAGCGGCTGGCCGTCCGCCCGCCGTTCCGGTCCCAGCGCAGCTTCGGCGCCGTGGCCCTCGACTGGTGCTGGCTGGCCGCCGGGCGCGGGCACCTCTATCTCCATGGCGGGCAGAAGCTCTGGGACTATGCGGCGGGGCGGCTGATCCTGGCCGAGGCGGGAGGGACCTCGCGCTGCTGTGACCGCCTGGGCGGCACCTGCGACGATACGGCGGTGCTCGAGCCCCGGGTGGCCGTGGCCGCCGTGGACCGGGGTCTGTTCGGCGCCTGGGAGGCGGAGCTGCTGCGCGCGGGCTAGGGCTCCGGGTCCAGGAGCTGCAGCCAGTGCACCACCGGCGGACCCCCGGCGCTGCCCAGGTGGAGCAGGCATCCGATATTGGCCGTGGCGATCACGTCCGGGTCGCTCACGCGCAGGTCGGCGAGCTTGCGCTCGCGAAGCTGCTCCGAGAGCTTTGGTTGGAGCACCGAGTAGGTCCCCGCCGAGCCGCAGCACAGGTGGGGGTTCGCGACGGGGCTCACCCGGAGCCCGGCACGCCCGAGGACCGCCTCGACCAACCCCCCAAGCGGCTGGCCGTGCTGCTGGGTGCAGGGGGTGTGGCAGGCGACCCGGCCGATGCGCCGCCGGGGAGGGCCCAGGCGGGACAGGTCTTCCGCCGAGAGCACCTCCGCGGCGTCCCGGGCCAGGCTGGCGATCCGCCCGGCCTTCTGCGCGTAGGCCGGGTCGTCGTGGAGGACCTCCGCGTAGTCCTTGATATGCAGTCCGCAGGCGCTGGCGGTGAAGACCACGGCCTCGGCCCCGGCCTCCAGCTCCGGCCACCAGGCGTCGATGTTGCGGCGGGCGAGATCCCGGGCGGTCTGCGGGTCGCCCATGTGGTGGCTCATCGCGCCGCAGCAGCCGCCGCCGCGCGGCTTCAGCAGGCTGATGGCCAGCCGATCGAGCACGCGGGCGGCGGCTGCGTTGATCCCCGGCGCCACCGCCGGCTGGACGCACCCGTCCAGGATCAGCATGCGCCGGGAGTGCCGTGCGGCAGGCCAGGCGCCTGCGGGATCCCTGTCCGGGATCTGCTCGCGCAGACGCCTCGGCAGCACGGGCCGCACCGTCCGCGCCGCCGCCACGAGGGCCTCGATCCGGCGCCGGTAGGGGATCACCGCGAGCAGCAGGCGACGCAGCCAGCGCTCGCGCGCCGAACGCTCCACCCGGGCGTCCACCACGCGCCGCCCGATCTCCAGCAGCCGGCCGTATTCCACTCCCGACGGGCAGGTCGTCTCGCAGGAGCGGCAGGTCAGGCAGCGGTCCAGGTGGGTCTGGATGCGCTGCGTGGGCGGTGCGCCTTCGAGGACCTGCTTGATCTGGTAGATGCGCCCACGGGGCCCGTCCAGCTCGTCGCCGAGCAGCTGGTAGGTCGGGCAGGTGGCCGTGCAGAAGCCGCAGTGGACGCAGGCGCGCAGGATGCGCTCGGCCCGATCGCCGTCGCGGGTGTCGCGGATGAAATCGGCCAGGGCGGTCTGCATCGCACGGCGGTCCCGTCGGCTCGTGGCTCTCTGCCTGCGGCGCCGGCGCGCCGGGAGGGGACGCGTCGGGTCGCTGATATAATCGCCCGCCTATTCTGCTGGCGAGCGCCGCTGATGCCAACATGAGAAGCCCCGTTTCCGCAAAAATCGCAGGGATGCCCGGGTGTGTCCGTTTCCGGGCCGCGGCGTGGTGATCGCCGTCCCGGAACGGCTGCGCAGGCGTCTGCCGCCCGCGCGCCGTATCGAGTGGTATCCGGCCTTCCGCGACATGAGGGTCCGGGTGCTCGAGCTCGCCCCGGACTGGAGCCGGGCGCGCCTGCTGCTGCCGCTGAACCGGCGCAACCGCAATCCCGCGGGCGGGATGTTCGGGGGATGCATCGCCGCCCTGGCGGACCCCGTCGCGGCGCTGGCCTGCGTATGCCGTTACCCCGGACTCGCGGTGTGGACCCGTGAGCTGCGGGTTGATTTCCGGCGGGAAGGCCGCACTGATCTGGAATTGGTGTTCCAATTCGACACCGCGCAGTCCGCATGCATTGCCGAGGACCTGCGGCGGCGCGGACGCAGCACCCCGCGCTTCGAGTACGGGGTCTATCTGGCCGACGGCCGGCTGGCGGCGTCGATCGTCAGCGCCGTGGCCATACGTCCGAAGGGCTATGCGCCGGCGGGCGCGTCCGCACACACCCCTGGACAGACCGGAGAAGGCGCATGAGCGACCGAACCGAAGACATGGAAATGGAGCTGAGCAGCG
>JASFUT010000378.1:0-3393 GCA_050050175.1 Chromatiales bacterium | reverse complement strand
CCCGGCGGCGGCCTGGCTGCGTCCGAATCAGGACTACCTCATAGTCCCGCGCGGCCGCGACCGCGGCGATTCTGGCCCAGGGCGCGACGCGGCGAGCGCGGTGTAGCCGGCGATGGAACGTGGACGGCGCACCGACCCCCGGGCCCCGTTGCTAGAATCGGGCCATGGAGATCATCGACACCCACTGTCACCTCGACGTCGAGGCGTTCGCCGCCGACCGGGGGCGGGTGATCCGGCGGGCCCGCGAGCGGGGCGTGGCGGCCTTCGTCGTCCCGGCCATCGAGCGGGCGCGCTGGCCCTCTCTGCTCGCGCTGTGCCGCACCGAGCCCGACCTCCACCCGGCTCTCGGGATGCACCCGGTATACCTCGAGCACCACCGCGACGGAGACCTGCGAGCGCTGGAGCGCGCCCTGTCCGAGGAGCGGCCGGTCGCCGTGGGCGAGATCGGCCTGGATTTCCTTGTCCGCGAGCTGGACCGCGAGCGCCAGCAGGCCCTGTTCGAGGCACAGCTTGGCGTGGCGCGCGACGCCGGCCTGCCGGTGCTGGTGCACGTCCGAAAGGCCCACGATCAGGTGCTGAAAGCCCTGCGGCAGGCCCGGACGAAAGGCGGCATCGCCCACGCCTTCAACGGCAGCCTGCAGCAGGCCCACCAGTATATTGACCTCGGCTTCCTTCTGGGGTTCGGCGGGATGCTGACCTTCGAGCGCTCGCGCAAGCTCCGAGCCCTGGCACGCGAGCTGCCGCTGGAGGCCCTGGTGCTGGAGACCGACGCCCCGGACATGACCGTGGCGGCGCACCGCGGCGAGCGCAACAGTCCGGAGTACCTGCCGGACTGCCTGCACGCCCTGGCGGAGGTGCGCGGCGAGGATCCCGCCCGGGTGGCCGAGGCAACGACCGCGAACGCGCGGGCCCTGCTCGGACTGGCGTAGGCCGCCTGCACAGGGCCGGGGCGCAGGCCACATGACGCCGTCCGCCCCCGGCGGTATGCGGATCCGAATGACTCGCGCCCCGACGCCCCCCGGGACGCCCGCTCAGGCGACGTGAGAGACCCTGCCGCCGGCGGCCTGCGCCGCCTGCTCCTTCATCTTGTCCACGATCGCGTAGATGCCGACATGGCGGTTGGGGCTGAGGTGCTCCGCGAGCCGCAGCCGGCTGAACAGGCCGTCCACGTCCATCTCCTGTATCTCCCGGGCGGTTCGCCCCGAGAAGAGGTCGACCAGGAGGGCCAGCACGCCCTTGATGATCGCCGTGTCGCAATCGCCTCGGTAGCGGATACGCTCCGGCTGATCCGGATCCTTGAACGGGTGCACGTGGACCGTGCTCATGCAGGGCTTGACCCGGTTCTCCTCGGTCTTCTCCTCCGCCGGCATGGGCTCCATCCGCTCACCCAGCTCCAGCAGGTACTCGTATCGCTGATCCCAGTCACCGAGCAGCTCGAACGTGTCCACGATCTCGTCGATGTCAGTCATCTCCCACCTCGAGCACATGCTCCGCGCCGGCGCGGTCCCTGGGGCCGCGTGCGCCTCAGACATTGAACGACTCGCCGCAGCCGCAGCTGTCCTTGACGTTGGGGTTCCTGAACTCGAACCCCTGGTTGAGGATGTTCTCCCTGACGAAGTCGATCTCGGTACCATCCACGCCGGGCAGGCTCCCGCGATCCACCACCACCTTCACGCCGTGGGACTCGAACACGTCGTCGTCCTCGCGCACCTCGTCGGCGTAGTCCACCACGTAGGCCAGGCCCGAGCATCCGCTCTTCTTGGTGCCCAGACGCAGCCCCACGCCGGTGCCGCGCTTGCGCAGCATGTTCTCCACGTGCCGCGCGGCCGATTCAGTCAGTATTACCGCCATATCACACCTCTCATGATTCTCCAGTCTCGCGCACCGACGCCGCGATAACTGCCATGCCCCGGGCGGACTCCAGGCGCAGGAAGTCCCGCATGGCCTTCTTCAGCATCGGTCGTCGGGTCTCTCGTCGGCAGGTCGGGCGGGATCATAGCAGGCCGAGCTGGAGCATCGCCTCCTCGGTCATCCGCTCCTGGGTCCAGGGCGGATCCCATACCAGGGTGACGCGGGCGTCCGTCACCCCTTCCACCGTCTTCACCGCCTCTGCGACCAGCCCCGGCATGGTGCCGGCGACCGGACAGGCGGGTGCGGTCAGGGTCATGTCGATGTCCACCTCGCCCTTCTCATCCACGTCGATCCGGTAGATGAGACCGAGGTCATAGATGTTGACCGGGATCTCCGGATCGTGGACCCGCTTCAAGGCCTCGACGACGCGCTCCCGCAGCTGGGGATCCCCCGCAGGGGACTCCTCGTCGGGCAACCGGCGCCGATCCCTGGCATCCGGGTCGGAGCGTGGCTTCTCGCCCTTTCCCAATCCGAACATGGGTCTTGCCTCCTCAGGCGTTCTCGGGCTCCGCGGCGCCCCCGAGCCGCGCCTGGAGCAGCGCATCGGCGCGCTCGCGCAGACCGGCGGTCAGGTACCGATCCAGGATGGCCCCGGCGAAGCCCAGCGACAGCATCTTGCGCGCCACCGCCTCGCTCAGGCCCCGCGAGCGCATGTAGAACATCGCCTCGGAATCCAGCTGCCCCACGGTGGTGCCGTGGCTGCACTGCACGTCGTCGGCGAATATCTCCAGCTGGGGCTTGGTGTCGATCTCGGCATTGCGCGACAGCATCAGATTGGCGTTGGTCAGATGCGCGGAAGTCTTCTGGGCCTGCTTCTGCACGAGCACCCGACCGTCGAACACCGCCCGACCGCGCCCGTGGAGGATGCCCCGGAAGCTCTCCCGGCTGCTGCAGCCGGGCACGTCGTGGTCCACGTCCAGGTGGAAATCCACCAGCTGCCCGTCACCCGCCAGGTAGAGACCGTCGAGCTCGCACTGAGCGCCCGGCGCGCGGAAGCGCACCCTGAGCTCGGTGCGCGACCAGGCGCCGCCGAGGGCGGCGGTGACGCAGCGGTAGCGGCTGTCGCCGGCCTGATCGACGTGCAGCCCCGCCATGTGAAAGGCATTGGGGCTCTCCGCCTGCAGGCGCTCGTGCTCCAGCTCCGCCGACTCGCCCAGCAGGATCTCGTCGATCGCGTTCGTGAAATAGAGCGGCTCGCCGATCGCCACGAAGCGCTCGATGAGCCGTGCCCGGGCGCGCGGCTCCACCAGGATCAGGTTGCGAGGCTGGGCGACCTGGGGGTCCGCCCCCGCCGCCGAAAGATGCAGGATCTCCAGGGGCTGCTCCAGGCTCAGGCCCTCGGGGATGCGGATCAGAGCGCCGTCGTTCATTGCCGCCGTGTTGAGCGCGGCGAAGGCGTGCTCGCCCGCCCCGGTGAGGCTGCCTAGCAGCCTGACCACACCCCCGGCGTCGTCGCGCAGGGCCTCGCCCAGGCTCAGGACC
>JASFUT010000377.1:0-3401 GCA_050050175.1 Chromatiales bacterium | reverse complement strand
GACGATCTCGATGGGCGCGGCCAGGGCCCCGGCACGCAGCAGCAGGGCGAGGTCCCGGGCCTCCTCCGTACTGTCGAGCCCCGTGGTCTGGAAGCGCCGGCCGAAGGGCTCGCGGATGGTGGCGACGCTGATCACCTCCTTCACCTCGACCTTCTGCTTGACCGGCTTGCCGTCGACCATGCGGGTGACGGTGCGGTTCTCGATGAACACCACCGCCATGGGCTTGCCCACGTTCTCGGTGGTGACCCGGCGCATGCGCCCGGCGCCGGAGCCGTCCAGGTTCACCTTCACCGCCGGCTGGCCGGTCTGCTGGTCGAAGCCGGAGGAGGCGTCGGTGATCTGATTGCCGGTGACGATCACCTGCTGCTTGAGCAGTACGGGATTGCCGTCGCGGTCACGGTAGAGCTTGGAGCCGGGCGGCACCCGCCCGTCCAGGGCGTCCTGCACGCTGTGCTCGGTGTCCACCAGCCGGTACTCGAGGGTGGCGGTGGCGCTCAGGATGTCCTTGAGGCGGCCCGGGTCCTGGGCGCCGGGGAGCTGGACCACGATGCGCCTTTCCCCCTGCTGCTGGATGACCGGCTCGGACACGCCAAGGGCATTCACCCGGTTGCGCAGGGTAGTGATGTTCTGCTCCAGGGCGAACTTGCGGATCTGCTTTGTCTCGGCCTCGCTCAGCGTGGCCTTGACCAGGTAGTCGCCGCCCAGGTCCTCGGTGTCGATCTTGAGCTCGCGAAATGCGTCGCCGATGACGGCGGCCCCGCGGTCGCGCGCCTCGGGGTCACGAAACTTCACCGTGACGCCCCGCGCCTCCTTCTCCACCGTCACGTAGCGCACGCGCTCCTTGCGCAGCTCGGTGCGAACGTCGCCCGCGTAGCGGTCCACCGCCTGCTCCACGGCCGCCTCCATGTCCACGTCGATCAGCACGTGGATTCCGCCGCGCAGGTCCAGACCCAGGTACATGGGCTCGGCGTCCAGCGCCTCGAGCCAGCGTGGCAGGTCGGGGGCCAGGGTCAGGGCCAGGGTGTAGTCGTCGCCCAGGGCCGCGGCCACCACGTCCTGGCCCTCCAGCTGGGCCTCGGACTGCCGGTAGCGCACCAGCAGGCGGCCGTCGCGGAGGTCCACCGCCTTGTATTCGATCCCGGCCTGGTCCAGCGCCGTCCGCACCTTGGCGGCGGTGGCCTCGGTCACCTTGGCGTCGCGCTGCCCCGACACCTCCATTGAGGGGTCCTGGTCAAACACGTTGGGCAGCGCGTAGAGCAGGCTGACCAGCACCACGGCGAGGATGAGCAGGTTCTTCCAGAGGGGATAGCGGTTCATCGAGCGGTTAGACCAACGGGTTTGAGACAGGGGCCCTGAGGCGCCACGGAAGCGCGGCCGGACGGGGCCGGGCGCGCATGCGGGGGGTGATGCCTCAGATCTCTTTCAGCGTGCCCTTGGGCATGACCGCGGTCACCGCCTGGCGGCGCAGGGTCAGGATGACGCCGTCGGCGACCTCGACCTTGGCGAAGTTGTCGCCCAGCTCGACAATCTTGCCCAGGATGCCGCCCTCGGTCTGGACCTCGTCGCCCTTGGCCAGCGCCTCCACCATCTTGCGGTGCTCCTTCTGGCGCTTCATCTGGGGCCGGATCATGAAGAAATAGAGGATGGCGATCAGGCCGATCGGGAAGATCAGGCTCTCGATCAGCCCGGGCTGCTGCGCGGCGGCCGCCGGGGCCTCGGCCAGCGCGTCGGAGATAAAGAAGCTCATAGTGCTCTACTCGTGTGCAGGATCAGGTGGTTGCCTCGCCCCGCCGGCACGCGGCCGGGCCTTACCGGCGGCGGATTATGACACAGTTGGCAAGACATTACAGTTAAGGAACCGTCAACCGGGGGAGCGTCCGGGACCCCCCTGCCCCCTCATCCCGGCGGCAAACGCCTCCAGGCGCCCGCCCTCCACCGCCGAGCGCAGGTCGCCCATCAGCGACTGGTAGAAGTGGAGGTTGTGCAGGGTGTTGAGGCGCGCGCCCAGGATCTCGTTGCAGCGGTCCAGATGGTGCAGATAGGCGCGGCTGTAATGGCGACAGGTGTAGCAGCCGCAGGCCGGGTCGAGGGGTCCGTCGTCCCGGCGGTGGCGGGCGTTGCGGATCCGGACCACGCCCTCGTGGGTGAACAGATGGCCGTTTCGGGCGTTTCGCGTGGGCAGCACGCAGTCGAACAGGTCGATCCCGCGGCGCACCGCCTCGACGATGTCCTGCGGCGTGCCCACGCCCATCAGGTAACGGGGCCGGTCCGCCGGCAGCCGGGGGCCCAGGAAGTCCAGGATGCGCCAGCGGTCCCCGGGCGGCTCACCAACGGACAGGCCCCCCACCGCGTAGCCGTCGAACCCGATCGCCTGCAGGCCCTCCAGCGAGCGCGCCCGCAGGTCCTCGTGGACGCCGCCCTGAACGATGCCGAACAGGGCCGCGGGGTTGTCGCCGTGGGCCTCGCGGCTGCGCGAGGCCCAGCGCAGGGACAGCTCCATGGAGGCCCGCGCCTCGGCCTCGGTGGCCGGATAGGGGGTGCACTCGTCGAAGATCATCACCACGTCCGCGCCCAGCTCGCGCTGCACGGCCATGGACTCCTCCGGCCCCATGAACACCGGGCTGCCGTCGACGGGCGAGCGGAAGTGCACCCCCTCCTCGGTGATCCGGCGCATCTCCCCCAGGCTGTAGACCTGGAAGCCGCCGGAGTCGGTCAGTATGGGACGCTCCCAGTGCATGAAGCCGTGCAGGTCCCCGTGCAGGCGCACGATCTCCGTGCCCGGGCGCAGCATCAGGTGGAAGGTGTTGCCGAGCACGATCTCCGCCCCGAGCCCCTCCAGCTCCTCCGGGGTCATGGCCTTGACCGTCCCGTAGGTGCCCACCGGCATGAACGCGGGCGTCTCCACGGTCCCCCGGGGGAAGTGGAGCCGCCCCCGGCGGGCGGCACCGTCGGCGGCCAGGCGCTCGAAGCTCATTGCTCGGTGGGGCACGGATGACCTGTTCGGAGATTCATTCGAAATCGGTGCTTGACAACAAGCCAAGATTATTAGAAGATACTCATGTACTGATTCATAGCCTTGCTATGAAAGCTGTTCAGTACACTCCTCCATCCTCCTTTGGTGGTTTAGGCGCGGCATCCCCTGCCGCGCTCTTTTTTTTGCTTCTCAGACACCTGCGTCTCCGGCGTCCCGACAATCAGCGCCGCGGACGCCGACCCACGGGGCCCGGTGGGAGCACCGATCCAGGCCGCGAATGCCGGCCCCGGCCACACAGCCATCGCCGCCTGAAAGGCGCCTCCCACCGCGGCCCGATGCCTGCGCCTCACCGAAGCCCCCCTGTGGGAGCGGCCGTTCAGGCCGCGAATGCCCGGCCACCCAAAGCCACGGTCTCAACCCGAGTCGC
>JASFUT010000376.1:0-3407 GCA_050050175.1 Chromatiales bacterium | reverse complement strand
GGACCGAGACTTTTCGCCGACGCCGCGCGCGGCCGGCCGCGGCCGCCCGGTGTGCTACCCCGTTCGCATACAGGCCGCCGAGCGCTGGTCTAGCATGGACGCCGCGGCACGACTGCGGTGCCCGAAGAGCCGATAACGAGAGTGCACCCACCGATCAAGAGGAGAGAGCAGATGTTTGATATGAGCAAGCGCGGCCCCGGCCGCCCTTCCGACGTCGACGTGGACGAAGAGCTCGAGAACGAGCGTCCCGGCAGCAGGGCCCCCGCACCGACCCCGTCGTCCGCCAAGGCGAGGGGACGGGAGGCGGCGGTGGTCGGTCCCTCCATCCACATCGACGGCGATCTGCGCGGCGAGGAAGACTTGATCATCGAGGGCTCGGTGACCGGCACCATCCATCTGGAGGACTACGGCCTCACCATCGGCGCCAGCGGCAAGGTCAAGGCGGAGGTCTACGCCGAGAGCATCGTCGTCGACGGCTCCGTGGAGGGCGATCTCTACGGCGCCGAGCGCATCTCCATCCGCCGCAGCGGCGAGGTGAAGGGCAACATCGTCTCGCCCCGGGTCAGTCTCGAGGACGGCGGGCGCTTCAAGGGGAACGTGGAGATGGACCAGCAGGCGGTCGAGTCCGCGTTCGGGTCGCGGCGGCCCAAGGCCCCTGCCCAGGCGGCTCCCAAGCCGGCGGTCGCAGGCGGCCCCTCCGGCGGCTCCGACAAGCCGAAGGATTCGGCTGCCAAGCCTGCGGGCGAAGGCGACAGCGGTCCGGGCGACAAGAACAGCGGCCCGGGCGACAAGAAGAGTGCGGCCGGTTGAGGCCACTCGGAGTACCCCGCCGGGCCGGGTCCGTATCGGCGCGCCCGGCGGCGCCGTCCGGGCCGCCGTCGGCGCAGACCGTGCAGATGCCCTTGCTGCACCGCGTGCTGGAGCGCATCAGCGAGGAGGAGCGGTGGACCCTGCTGGACCTGGGCCCGGCGCTGCCGGGCAGCCTGGGGTTCCTGGGCCGTTTCCGCTGCCGCCTCACGGTCGCCGACGCGCTCGATGAGCTCGCCGCGCTGGGGCGGCAGGAGGACCCGGACCCCGACGAGCTCGCGGTTGAGCTGGCCCGTCTGCTTCCCGACCCGGGCGGCGAGCCCTGGGACCTGGTCCTTTGCTGGGACCTGGTCAACTACCTGTCGCGGCCGGTGCTGAGCGGACTGATGGGCCACATCGGGCCCCGCCTCCAGCCCGGGGCGCTGGTGCACCTGCTGGTCGAGTCCTCGCGGCCGCGCATGCCGCCCAGTCCGGGCCGCTACGAGCTGGAGGAGGGGGATCGCCTGCGGCGCCTGGGTCCCATGGAGCCGCCGGTCGCCTCGCCGCGGTACAGCCATGCCGACTTCGCCCGGTGCTGGCCCGCGTGCTCTTCGCAGAAGTCGCTGCTCCTGAAGAGCGGGGTGCAGGAATACCTGTTCCGTTACCGGTGAGCCGCCGGGCTGGAGCCGCCACGTTTCGCCCGCATCGCGCAGGGGAGCTCAGCGCGGGTCCTCCGGGTCCCGCGGCTCTTCGTTTCGCCCACCGCCCATGGCCGTGGCCATCATCCGGTTGAACAGATCGAGCCCGGCGGCAGCGCCCTTCATGTAGGGCTGGAACAGGGTCATGGGGTCGTAGCCCTCCACACCGGCCTCCATCTTCTCCCGCATCTTGTCCATCAGCTGGTCGTTGAACTGCTTTACATCAGGCAGCCCCACCAGACGGCGCATCTCCTCGGGTGTGATGTCGACGTTCATCGTGATCTTCAACAGGCGTCTCCTCGGCGCAGGGGATGGGGTCGAACCGACCTCGGTCGGGGTCGCTCGTCTCGTGCAAGCATAGCCGGTCGGAACCCGGCTTCTCAGGGGCCGCGGCCCGGGGCAAACTGGGCAGGGAGCGAGCCTGCGGCAGCGCCGCCTGCCTGCCCGCGGGCGTCCGGGCACCGGCCGAGGAGATCGATCGCCTCATGAAGACCCTGCATCGCGTCATCACCCTGACCACCGACGCGGGCACCGCCCTGCACGACGTCACGCCCGCGGTGCGCGCCCTGGTGGCCGACAGCGGCATCCGCGAGGGCCTGGTGACCCTGACCTCCCGCCACACGACCACGGCGGTCGCGATCAACGAGAACGAGGATCGGCTGCTCGAGGACGTGCGCCGCTTCCTCGCCCGTCTGGTGCCTGCCGACCGGCACTACCTCCACAACGACATCCACCTGCGCGACTGCCCGCCCGACGAGCCGGAGAACGCCCACGCCCACATCCTGGCGATGCTGCTCGGCGCCTCGGAGACGATCGCCGTGGTCGACGGCGCGCCGGACCTGGGCCGCTGGCAGTCCGTGTTGCTGGTGGAGCTGGACGGGCCCAGGACGCGGACTCTGAGTCTGCGGGCCTGGGGCGATGCCTGACCGCCGCGACGGGGCGGGACGCGAAGCGCGTCCTGGACGCCCGCGTCGCCGGATGGGATCATCCCCGGTCCCCACAGATGCCGTCCTCTAGGAGGCCGTGAATGATCAACAAGCTCTACGCATCGCTGGTTCTGGTGGCTTGCCTGACCCTGCCCGGCCTGGGCGCCGCCGGGACCCCCGGGAACGCCCAGACCTTCGACATCTCCCAGACGGTGGTCAAGATGCCGCTGGCCGATGACGTCTCCCCGGACGACGCGATCGACTCCATGAAGCTCCGGGCCAATCTGGTGAACATGATGTTCGTGGCCCATCAGCCGCTCTCCCAGCAGCTGGAGAAGATGGGCAAGGAGTCCGGGCGCCTGGAGATCTTCCAGTTCTGCGATCCCCTGATCGCCGCAGAGATGGTGAAGTACAACTCGATCTTCGCCGCCTACATGCCCTGCCGGATCGCCCTGGTCGAGGAGCCCGACGGTCGGTTCTACCTGATGATGCTGGACCTCGACATGCTCATCCAGGGAACGGAGCTCACGCCGGAGCTCAAGGCGCTGGCGGAGGAGGTAAACACCAAGCTCACGGAGATCATCACGGCGGGTGCCGAAGGCGCCCTCTGAGCGAAGCGCAGCCTCCTGAGGGAGGCCGTGCTCCCGCAGCCCGCACGAGGCACAGGGACGTGCCGCCATGCCCCATCCCCGTGAGAAAGCGGTAGAACCCGTCCCCCGCCCCGAATGGCACTCACTGAGCGTATAACTCTTTGCGTACGCACAATGATGAGGACGCCGCAGATACTCCGATCCCCTCTCCCTGGACGGCGAGGGTCAGGGCGAGGGTGACTCCAGCCAGGAAACAGGCCGCCCCCTCGCCCCAGCCCTCTCCCCCTCACGGGCGCGAGGGGCAATTAATCGGCCCAGCTCTTCGTGGATGACCCCGGGTTACTGCCTGAGCAATGGCCATTCCCCCCCGCCCCCTGAGCTATTGCGAGACGGTCCGCCGCCCACCC
>JASFUT010000375.1:0-3447 GCA_050050175.1 Chromatiales bacterium | reverse complement strand
GAGGGTGCGACGGTCTGGCTGTGCGACCGGCGCGAAGGCTGGATCGGCGTGGTCTACGGTGCGGAGGGGCAGGACTGCCAGGTGAGCACGCCCGTGGCGGACGAGATCCCGTATGCGGGCGACTGCCGTTCCGGATGGGTAGAGGATCGCCACGTCCGGCTGACCGCGGGCTGAGCGCTACCGGGCCCGACAGCGCCCACGGTCCGGGGGCGGCGCGCCCTTGCGATCGATGCAGATGCGGTCCGTAGCCGATCGGTCTCCGTCGGTTCGGATCGGCGCGGCTCAGTCCTCGTCGGTGGAGAGCAGGCGACCGTGGACGTTGGCGCGGCGTGCTTCGGTGTCCGGGGCCGGCGCCGTCGCGGGCCAGCGGGCTTCAAGAAGACGGTCCCTGGAGAGGCGCGTGATCGTCACCGCGTCGCTCTGGTTGCCTCCCAGGATGTGGAAGGCATCGTCGTCCTCCGCCCAGTAGAAGCCGACGTGTCCTTTCCAGCCGTTCGGCGAGCCGCGCCAGAACACCATGATGGCGCCGAGCCTCGGCGTCGTCTCGATCCCGGCCCGGGCCCAGTTGCGCGCACCGAGCACGTTGCGGGGCAGCGTCTCCTCGGGCAGCTGCGAGCCCAGGCAGTGGGCGACGAACAGTCCGCACCAGGGGATGTCATCGTCGCTGTATGACGTGAGCTCCATCGCCTCCGCCCAGCCGGTGATGGCCTCGTTGGAGCCGGCCCCCGGCTTCTCCCGGGTCCCCATCAGGTTGTAGGCCTCCTGCAGCCAGGGCACGGTCGCCGGGATCGCAGTCGCTTCCGCCTGCGGCACGCCCTCGGGGAACAGCTTTGCGGCCGTATTGGGCCCGACGATCCCGTCGACCACCAGCCCGTTTTCCGCCTGAAATCGCCTGATGGCCGCAATGGTTCGGCGGCCCCGGACACCGTCGATGGGACCCGGGTCGAAGCCGGCGGCGGCCAGCGCGCTCTGAATGTCTCGGACGTTCATGGGGGCGCCTCCTTGAGTGCATCCTGTCCATGGGATCTCCGGCCTGAAGCGAACGAGCGATCGTGACGGAGACCAGGCCGGGTCGACCGGCCGAGGGTAAGAATAGACGACGCGCCGGGTCTGCGGCCCGCCGGGTTGGCCGCGTCTGTGACCGGCTTCCGTTCGCTGTGCACGGTCGGCCACGGCGGCGCCCGGTCGACGCCTGGACCCAACGGGGCAGGAGCTGGCGGGAATTCCGGCAGCGGCGCGCGAGGACAGTGGAAGACCGCGGCGCGGCCCACGTCTTCGCGGCACGTCCGCATGGGTGCGCCGGGCGGTGGCGACTACGTCGTCCCTCGGCGGCTGCGGTATGGGCACGCAGGTCCCCCTTGAGCCCGCGGTGCAGCGGGGGGCCGACGGTTCGTCGCCCCGGACCGGGCCGGACGGGCTCCGCCCTTGCCCGGCAACGGGACCCGTCAGCGGTGATTGCGCCAGTAGCGTCTCCGCGCCTCCCTCTCGTTCCTGCGGTGCATCTCTTCGTTTCGGCGCTGCACGCGCTCGCCGTGCGTCTCGTGCTCGTAGAGGAACTGCCGTCGCTCCCACTCCTTCTCGAAGTGGTCGAGGCGCTCGTCGCGGTCGATCTTGTTGAGCATCCGCTTTTCGCCCTCGCGCAGGCCTGGCCGGGCATCCGGATCGGGCATGACGATGCGCCGCTGCATCCGCATTCCGCCCCCGGGATCCTCGGACATGAGGATTTCCTCCTCGTACCTGAGGTGGGCGTCCTCGCGTCGGATCCCCGTCTGGCGCGGGCCCGGGCCGGCGGTGCATGCCGTATCGGAGAAGGTGACCCTTCCGTTCGGGTCCACGCACTTGTAGACCGTGCCCCCCGGCGATGTGCAGGGGACCAGAAGAATGACGGCCAGCAGCTGCCCGCGCATTGCCACCTCCATGGCAGTCGTTCGCGGAAAGGGCTCCGCGGGTGAAAGGATCGCCCTCGTGAGCCCTGTATAGCCGCCGGAGCTCGGTGAGGTCAACGTCACGACTGGGGGGAGCGTCGACGGATGTCGTGCAACGCGTCGGACGGTGCCTTGCCAACCGAGCCGCGAGGCGACCCCGACGCCGGGTCCGCCGCGTGCGCGGACGCCCCCTGCCGATGAGGCGTCTTGCATTCCGGCAGGCCTCGGCTAGGGTGGCTGCAAGGGGCAAAAGAGCTCATCGCGCTCGCGGGACGGGCGATGCTTGCGCGCGATGCGGGGAGGATGGCCCGGGTCCGGGCGCGGCCCGGCCGGGGTAGGGAGGAGGGATGGCGATGAAAACGGGCAGGACGCTTGGATCCCCGGTGGCGATTGCCGTCGTTGCACTGGCACTGGCCGGCTGTGCCCTTTCCCCCACGAGCGAGGCCCCCTCAACCGGCCCTGAGACCGGCCGTCCGGCCGCCGGCGTCTCCGAGGTGGACCGCTATGCGCGATGCCTGCTCGCCGGGGCACCGCCGGCGGGCGGCTGCGCGGGCTTCGCACAGGACGCCGACCCCCTGGCCCTGTCCCGGGTGATCGAGGAACGGGCCCGCGAGGCGATGCAGGCGATCTACGGCGGCGGGGCTTCGCAGGCCTGGCCGCGGATGGCCGGCCGATATCTGATCCGCCTGCACGCGGATGTGGGGAACTGCTTCGACGATCTGCACACTGCCGGGCGCCAGCGGGCCCTGCTGCGGCAGGTCGACGAGGTCGCCCTGTTTCTCGCCGACTACCATGCCAGGGTGCTCGGTGCGCCGGGTCTGAGCGTGCTGGCCCCGACGCTGGTCGAGATCTGCTCCACGCGTCTCGGCCCGGAGGCCCTGTACTGGTCCGGCCCGAATACGCTCGAGGTGCGGATGCCGGCGGGTCCGGCGGCCGGGCGTGGATCGCCGGAAGACGGCCTGGTCTCCCATGCGCAGATCGCCCGGGCCTGGCGTCGCGGGGATCACCATGTCGAGGACCTGAGGCTGTTCACCCGGCCGGTGAATCTGCGCCGGGTCTGGCCCGTTGTCGATCCGGCGGGGACCATCCGCAGCGGGCTTCGAAAGCTGATCGTCAGACGCTCCCGGGCGCTGCAGGCCCGTCTGGCGGAGCAGGAGCGGCGCTTGCACCGACTGGCAGGGGGCGAGGGCCGGCAGGCGGTGCTCGAGGCGCGTGCCCTGAAGCTCGTCGAGGCCGAGACGGGCCTGCCCCCGGAGCGCGTCCGGCGGCTTACGGCCGGCCGCGACCCGGCCGGGCTCATCCGATCCTGGCGGGTGGCGGCCGGGGACCCCGAACGGCTCACCGGCATCGCCGAAGACCTGGGCGCCGGGATCCACCCGTGCAGCCCGCACCGCGGCACCGAGGAGAAGAAGCGCCTGTTCGGGCTGGTGGTGGTCGAGAACGTCCACGACATCTACGTCTGTGTGGGACCGTCCGAGACCGCCGCACGGGATCAGCCGCCGCTGGATGAGCCCGCGCTGGA
>JASFUT010000374.1:0-3462 GCA_050050175.1 Chromatiales bacterium | reverse complement strand
TGGGGGACTGGGCCCGCATCGAGCTTCCGGGCGGCACCTGAGAATGCCCGGCCCGCGGTGACGGGGCAACGGGGGTGTCGGGCGGAGGCCAGGGATCACCGCAATGAGGTAAAATACCGGCAACCGTCCAATCCCTCCCGGCCAGGCATATGCCCGATTCGAGCTCTCCCAGCGCAGGCGAGCACCCCGACCGCTATCCTCTCCTCGAAGCCATAGACGCACCGAGCGACCTGCGGCGGCTCGATCCCGAGGCGCTTCCGGCACTGGCCGACGAGCTGCGCCGATTCCTCATCGAGGTCGTCTCGCGCACGGGTGGGCATCTGGCCGCCGGCCTGGGGGTGACCGAGCTGACGGTCGCGCTGCACTACGTCTTCGACACCCCCGACGACCGACTGGTCTGGGACGTGGGTCATCAGGCCTACCCGCACAAGATTCTCACGGGCCGGCGGGGCCGTATGGAAACCCTGCGACAGCGCGGAGGCCTGTCCGGGTTCCTCAAGCGCGACGAGAGCCCGTTCGACGCCTTCGGTGCGGGCCACTCCAGCACGTCCATCAGCGCCGCCTTCGGTATGGCGGAGGCCGCGCGGCTGCAGGGCGAGCGCCGCAAGGTGGTCGCGGTCATCGGTGACGCGTCGCTCTCCTCGGGGATGGCCTTCGAGGCCCTGAACCACGCCGGCACGTCGGACACGGACCTCCTGGTCGTGCTCAACGACAACGACATGTCCATCTCCCCGCCGGTGGGAGCGGTCAGCAGCTATCTGGCCCGCATGCTCTCGGGCCGGCTGTACACCAGCGTGCGCGAGGGCAGCAAGACGGCCCTGCGCGGTGTGCCCGGGATCCGGGAGCTGATGGGACGCTGGGAGGAGCACATGAAGGGCATGGTGATGCCCGGCACCCTGTTCGAGGAGCTGGGCTTCAACTACATCGGCCCCATAGACGGACACGACCTCTCCGTGCTCGTGCCCACCCTGCGAAACATGCGCGCCATGCCGGGTCCCCGCCTTCTCCACGTGGTGACCCACAAGGGCAAGGGCTTCAGCCCCGCCGAAGGCAATCCCTGCCGTTATCACGGCGTCACCCCCTTCGATCCGCTCACCGGGGAGATGCGCAAGGTGAAGCCCGGCGGCCAGACCTATACACAGGTCTTTGGACGCTGGCTCTGCGACAAGGCCGCGGAAGATCCCCGTCTCGTCGGCATCACGCCGGCCATGCGGGAAGGCTCCGGGCTCGTGGAATTCTCCGAGCGGTTTCCCGACCGCTACGTCGACGTGGGTATAGCCGAGCAGCACGCGCTCACCTTCGCCGCCGGGCTGGCCTGCGAGGGAATGAAGCCCGTGGTGGCCATCTACTCCACCTTTCTGCAGCGTGCCTTCGACCAGCTCGCCCACGATCTCGCGCTCCAGGATCTCGACGTGACGCTGGCGGTGGACCGTGCCGGCCTGGTGGGGCCGGACGGGCCCACCCACGCGGGCAGCTTCGACCTCACCTACGCGCGCACCCTGCCAAACCTGGTGGTCATGGCCCCCTCGGACGAGAACGAATGTCGGCGCATGCTCAATGCCGCCTACGAGCATGCGGGCCCGGCCCTGGTGCGTTATCCGCGCGGCACCGGGCCGGGTACGGCCGTGGACCCCTCGGCGCGGCCTGTGGAGATCGGCCGCGGCGAGCTCCGCCGCCCGGGACGGCGGATCGCCCTCCTGGCCTTCGGCAGCATGCTCTCGCCGGCCCTCGAGGTGGCGGACGTGCTCAACGCCAGCGTGGCCAACATGCGTTTCGTCAAGCCCCTGGACGACGAGCTGGTGCTGTCGCTGGCCGAGGGGCACGAGCTGCTCGTCACCCTGGAGGAGAACGCGGTTGCGGGCGGGGCGGGCTCGGCGGTCAACGAGTGCCTGGCCGCCCACGGCCGCCCTGAGCCCATCCTCAACCTGGGACTGCCGGACCGTTTCGTTTCCCACGGGACCCACGCCGAGCAGCTCGCCGAGTGCGGCCTGGACGCGCCCGGCATACTGGCGCGGATAAGCGAGGCCCTCGGGCTCTCGCCGGAGACACGATCCGCGGCGACCGATGTCTAGAGATCCATGCCGCCGAGACGCCAAGGGCGCCAGGATACCGGTCAGATTCTGGGAGGTGACCGGTCCAGGCAGGCACGGAAGGGGATGCAGGGCGGTCCGCTGAGGGGGCGGGGGTCCGTAGGAGCTTGTTGCGGGCGTGCCTGTCGATCCGGCCCGTGCCCCCAACGTCCGCATATCGGGGACCCTTGCGTCCCCGGCGGCCCGGCTTGTCGGAGGCCGCGGCGTCAGAGAAACAGGGTGAGGACCCCTGTGTAGCCATAGAGACGGCGGTGGGAGATCTCGCCGTTGGCATAGAAGCCGACCAGCGGGACGTCGCCCAGGTGCTCCTGGATCAGGCGCAGCTCATCGGAGTGGTCACCGAACAGGAAGCGCCCGCGACCGAGACAGCTGTGATACAGGGCGCCCTTGGGGGGCGACTCGATCCGGCCCTTCAGGCCCTCGACCATGCGGACGAGGTCTTCGCGGGCGGTGTCGGCATCACGCCTGGCGAACTGCAGGCCCATCCCCTCGGTGACCAGATCGCCGACGGCCAGAACACCCGCGTCCGGATCGATCCCGATCAGGTTGCGCACCAGGTAGTCACCCGTGTCCGACCCCGGAATGGGCATCGCCACGAAGATGTAGCCCGCCACGCGGCTGAGATCGCGTGCCAGGACCTCGCCGATGTCCTCCTTGAACACGTCGAGGGCGGGGCGTCCGTCCAGGCCGATGACCAGGTTGCGCTCGCAGGCGGTGATCTCGTGCCTGGCGCCGATCAGCGAGCAGCCCTGGGTGAGCCCCGTGGCCACGGGCACGTCACCGCTGAGCAGCGCCCCGGACAGACCGCCGCTGACCACGGATTCGGCCACCTGAGGCAGATCGTCGCCATCCGCGGAGCTGAGTCCGCCCACCAGATAGCCGTCGTCCAGCCCGGATGCCAGCCGTTCGATCAGCTCGGGCGTAGCCGGGTTCCGGGGATCGCCGTGCACCACCCCGAAGAAGGCGCCGGTATCCCGGCGCCAGGGCTCCACGGAGGTGAGGAACGCCGCGGTGTCCCGGGTGATGGGGGGGATGATACGAAACCGCTCGGGGCCGATGTCCGTGACCATCAGCGCCAGCGCGGGATCATCGTAGGTCTCCCGCCCGGTGCTGCAGATGCCGCTCCCCAGGGTGCCGATCCAGGTGTCCACCGGCGAGTGGCCCCGCAGGTGCTCGACCATGCGGGCGAGATCGTCGCCGAAGCGCTCGCCGGCATAGACGATTCCGAGTCCGCTATCGGCCGGTAGTTCTCCGAGACGGGCCAGCGCCGAGTCGCAGGCACTGCGCCAGTCCCCGGCGACCACGTGCGCGAAGGGAAAGGACCTCATCTGGCGGACTCCATTGCTGGTAACGGGACGCGCCCCTCTTCGGA
>JASFUT010000373.1:0-3465 GCA_050050175.1 Chromatiales bacterium | reverse complement strand
GCTCGAACGATTGCGGGTCCATGAAATGCCAGTACTCGCCGTCGTTGTAAAGATACTGCAGCTCGGTGTCGAGGACGTCCGCGGCTTCTACACTTTCACCCGACTTGAAGGTACGCTCGATGACGCGCCCCGTCTTCAGGTTCCTTATCTTGACCCGATTGAAGGCCTGCCCCTTGCCCGGCTTGACGAATTCGTTCTCGACGATCACGCAGGGATCGCCGTCGAGCATGATCTTCAGCCCGCCCTTGAACTCGCTCGTACTGTAACTGGCCATGTCGTCCTCGCCCCGTCTCGGAAATCAGCCGCACATGATAGCGCGATCGCCGCGGGCGGTGCAGGCTCCGCCCTGGCAGCGACTGCTCTCCGAGGGCTTCTCGCGGCCGGCGGCGCTGCTGGAATTCCTGGACCTCGACCCTGCCCTGCTGGCGCCCGCCGAGGACGCGGCGCGGGCCTTTCCCCTGCGGGTGCCGCGCGGATATGCGGCGCGTATGCGCCGGGGTGACCCCGCCGACCCGCTGCTGCGTCAGGTGCTGCCCCTGGGCCTGGAGCTCGACGAGGTTCCCGGCTTCGGCGCCGATCCGGTTGGCGACCTGGGAGCGGTCGCCGCACCGGGCGTGCTGCACAAGTACCGGGGTCGGGCCCTGCTGGTTGTCACCGGCGCGTGCGCAGTGCACTGCCGCTACTGCTTTCGGCGCCACTACCCCTACCCGGCCGAGTCCCTGCGGGGCCCGGAGGCGGGCACCGCGATCGCCTGGCTTCGCCGCTCCACGGACATCCGTGAGGTGATCCTGAGCGGCGGCGATCCACTCGTGCTATCGGACCGTCGGCTCGCCGGCCTGGCCCGGGCGCTCGCCGACATCCCCCACCTCCAGCGGCTGCGTATCCACACCCGGCTCCCGGTGGTGCTGCCCGAGCGGATCGACGCCAGCCTGCTTGAGTGGCTCGCGCACGGCAGGCTCAAGCCCGTAGTCGTGGTGCACGCCAACCACCCCCGGGAGCTCGACGAGGACGTGGCCGCCGCCCTGGGCCGGCTCAAGGACGCCGGCGTGGAGCTCCTGAATCAGGCCGTACTGCTCGCCGGCGTCAACGACAGCGCAGAGGTCCTGGCGGAGCTGAGTGAGCGGCTGTTCGAGCATGGCGTGCTCCCGTACTACCTCCACGGGCTGGACCGCGTCCGCGGGGCGGCCCATTTCGAGGTGCCGGACGGCAGGGCCCTGGCCCTGCAACGCGAGCTCAGCGATCGGCTCCCGGGATACCTGGTCCCGCGCCTTGTCCGGGAGGTGCCCGGGGCCGCATCCAAGCTGCCCCTGGACGCATGCTGAGAGCAGGTGGCGACCACGCCGGCAAGACTTGTTACACTTGCCGGAAAAATGGAGCCGGCCCGGGCGCGGGATGCACAGGCGCCTGACCTGCCGGGCACGATCGCTGGGCCACTGATGAGTGCAGATGCGAATGAGCACTGAGAGCCCCTTGGACCTGAACATCCCCGAGCAGACCGGCAACGGAGCGGACCGGGGTCACCTGGTCGATCCCAGGAAGACCGGCGTCTGGATCCAGGACCTTCCCCTCGCCAACATCGGCGAGACCGCCCGGCGCATCTACGGCGCCGTCACCGAGCTCAACCGGATCACGATGCCCGACGTGAACCGCATCAAAGTGGCGGAGCAGCTGCGCGAGCCCGTCACTTTCATCGCCCAGAACCTCCAGACCCACTACATGGACGCCCCCTTTCCGCTGCAGCCGCGGGTCCGCAAGATCGCCCTGCTCAACCGCGCGCTGCACAACGAGCTTGCCGTCGCCTACAAGATCATCATCGCGGGGCGGGCCCGGGCCGGGGCACTGCGCGGGAAGACCGACCGCAAGCTGCTCGCGATCGCCGGAGTGAGGGCGCTGCGCGCGCTGCACAGCCTGGTGCTGCACGCGGCCCTGGTCTACGAGCCCGCCCCGGAGGGCACCTGGCGGGAAATGCACCGGATCTTCGGTCTGCTGGACGCAATCGGTCTCCGGCGGATCTCGGTCAAGGACCCCTCCGAATCCGGTCGGGGCAGCATCACGGCGGAGGAGCTGTACCGCCGATCCCTTCTCTTCTCGCTGGTCTCCCCCTATCGCATGCGCCAGCGCGAGATGGTCGCGCTCGAGCGGGCCCTCCCGGAATGGGGACAGCACACCGCACTTACGCCGCTGAGCCAGGTCCGGCCCGGCGAGCACGCCTTCGTGATCGACCCGCAATCGGACGAGCCGGCGGTCTACCGGACCCTGGCCCCGGAGGACGTCGGCGCGAAGGGCTACGTATTCCGAACCGAGCCGCTCGCCCTGCGGGTGCGCAGGCTGGTCGAGGACGCGGACAACACCGATCAGCGCACCCTGGGCGGCTCCGTGCTCCCCAAGCCCCTGCTCCGCCAGCTGGCCCAGGCCTGGGGCTCGGCGCCGAAGCGCCAGTTCGTCCGCACGCGCCTGAACTTCGACCTCGAGCTCACCATCGGCCTGGACGACGTTCACGAGCTGCTGCGCGGCCTCGCTCTGCAGCGGTCGGACGCCACGGAGCCGCAGGATCCGTCCGGCGACGACGATACCTTCGAGGCCCTCGGCCAGTTCACCGCGCGGCTGACCGGCGAGACCGGCTCACCGTTCGACCTGGACATCGCGGATGAAGACTCGGTATTTCTGCACGCCCAGTCCACGGTTCTCGACAGCGACTCGGGTCCGAGCTGGTCGGCGGCCCCGGACGACCGCGACGCGCCCCGGACCTATACCTTCCGCACCGTCAACGAGAGTGCCGGCGGCTACTGCATAAGCTGGCAGGGCGACGAGGTCCCGCGGGTCAAGGTGGGCGAGGTGATCGGCATCCGATCGGTTAAGTCGCCGAGCCAGTTCGCCATCGCCGTGATCCGCTGGATGAAGAACGAGCACGACGAGGGCCAACAGCTGGGCATTCAGATGCTGGCATCCGACTCGAGCGCCGCGGAGGTTCAGCCCTCGGGCAAACCCAACGAGGCCCCGCGCAGGGCCATCTTGCTGCCGCCGCCCAGAGGATCGGACGGGCCCGCGGGCGTGCTCGTGCCGCCCCTGGCATTCAAGGCCGGCCAGACCGTCCTCCTGATCGAGGGCGGACAGAGCCGGAAGGCGCGGCTGGCCCAGCTGGTGGAGACCACGGGCGCCTTCAGCCAGTTCCAGCTCCAGGAGCTGAAGCGACCCTCGGTAGAGCCGTCCTCCCCTGTGAGGGGCGATGAGCCGTTCGACAGCCTGTGGGACGACCTTTGAGGGGGCCGCACGGGGGACAGGGGATCGTTTCTGCCCCGGCAGGCGCCTGATCTATACTAGCGGGATGTTGAAAAGGGATTTCCGTATCCATTTTCAACACGGAAACCGAAAATTGCGATTTCCGGTTTCCCTCATTTTCAATCGCTTGGCGCGATCGAAAATGGCGGCACCTCCCTGTGCCGCACGCAGGCTGTCGAAACACGG
>JASFUT010000372.1:0-3479 GCA_050050175.1 Chromatiales bacterium | reverse complement strand
GTCGCGGAGCGGGCGGGTGCCGTCATCGACCGCCTGGATGCTCACCTGCTGGCCCGGGCGCACGCGGATCTGGCCCTGGGTGATCACAAGCTCGCCGGGCTGCAGGCCGTCGGTCACCTCCACCTCACCGGGACGCCGCGTGCCGATTCGGATCTCGCGACGAAGGACGCGGTTGCCGTCCCGCGGGTCCACCACCATCACGAACTGGTTTCGGCCCTCGGGCATCAGGGCCTCCTCGGGGATCACCGGCGCGCGGCGGGGATTCCTCAACAGCTCCACCTGCATGAGCATGCCCGGCTTGAGCAGCCGCTCGGTGTTTGGAACCAGGGCACGCACCTGGACCGAGCGGGTCACGGGGTCCACGCGGCTGTCGACGGCCTTGACCGTGCCATTGAACTCGCGCTCGCCGTAGGCCCGCGAGCTGGCGGCGATGGGCAGGCCCGGCCGAAGCGCCCCGAGATAGGTGCTCGGCACGGAGAGCTCCAGCTTCATCACCGAGTCGTCGTCCAGGGTGGTGATCAGGTCCCCCGGCTCCACCAGGGCCCCGGGGCTCAGGTTGCGCAGCCCGACCACGCCGTCGAAGGGGGCCTTGATCAGCCGGTCGGCCAGGCGCGACTCGATGGCCGTCAGCCGGGCCCGGGCGGTCTCAGCGTCGCGCCGGCGCTCGTCGAGGAGGGATTTCGCCGCCGTCCCCTGCGCCTCGAGGGACTGGACCCGCTGGTACTGGCGCCGGGCCTCGCCCAGGGTGGAGCGGGCCTCCTCCAGCAGGGCGCGCTCCTCGGCGCTGGTCATCTCCACCAGGACCGTGCCGGCCACCACCCGGTCGCCGTCGTCGAAGTGAATGGCGGTGACGGTCTCGGTGACCGTGGCGGTGAGGTCCACCGACTCGTTCGCCCGCAGGGTGCCGAGGGCCTCGACGCGGTCGACGAGCTCCGCTTCGCGGGCCTCGGCCACGATCACTCCGGGGCCTTCCGGGGCCCCCTGCAGGGGGCCTGCCATAGCCAGGGCGGCCAGCGTTGCGGCGAGACGGTGGAGCGGACGGACGGGTGTAGCGCTCATGGCGTGCCCCGGGGCCTCGGTGTTGCGTTCGGGGAGGCGCGAGCGATCAGGGGCGCTTCCCCGCCATTGCCTGGATTCTATTCCGAACCCGCCGGTCGCGAACCTTCGACTTTAGCGGGTAGTCCCCCGGCTTGCGGGGCGCACGGCAGCGCCCCGCGCTGCCCGCCCTCACTCGAACTGCTCGGCCTCGAGCTCGAGGTAGATCCGATAGGCGTTGCCGCGGTTGCTGGCGTCGAACGCGGGCATGTCTTCGTAGGCGGACCAGTCGGTATCGGCATAGGCCTGGGAGAAGGGGGCGAAGTCCTGCACTGCCTCGCCCATGCGCTCGCGGAGGAGCCCGATGTAGCGCTTGGTGAACGCCACGGCCTCATCGACGTTGCCGAACGTCTTGCCGTGGCCGGGAATGATCCGGCGCACCTCGATTTCCAGGTCCTGCAGGTAGCTGAGCGCGTCCAGCCAGTTGGAGCTGTCCACCTCGGGGCTGTCCAGGAAAGGGATGCGTCCGTTGTAGATCACGTCGCCGCTGAACACGATTCCCAGCTCGGGGACGATCATCATGGAGTCGCCCGGGGCGTGGGCCGGCCCCGCATGGACCAGCTCGAAGGTGAGGCCGCCGAGCTCGAAGCTGTATCGGTCGTCGAAGGTCTCATCCGGCGCAACCAGGCGGGTGTTCTCGTCCACCCAGGGGAACAGGGCCTCGCGGCGTTGGGCCAGCCGGCGCCGGGCATCCTCGCTGGCCTCCAGCGTCCGGGGATTGAGATACTGCAGGGCCTCCTCCTGGGCGATGATCCGGGCATCGGTGTGGTCGGCGAAGGCCTGCAGGCCGTAGATGTGGTCGGCGTGGTAGTGGGAGATCACCACGTAGCGCACCGGCTTGTCCGTGCGCTCGCGTATCGCCTGCAGCAGGCGCCAGCCCAGGGCCGGCGTGCCCAGGGTGTCGAAGACCACGACGCCGTCGTCGGTGATCACGAATCCCGCGTTCGAGGTGTGGCCGGCGTTGCCGCTGTCGGGAACCCCCGAGTAGCCGATGGTGTAGTAGACGGGCAGGTCGTCCACCTGCTCGACCTCGAAGGGGATGGGGATCTCCCCATAGGGATTGGCGGCCGCCCGGATCGAGGTCAGGGCCAGGACGCCGGCCCACAGCGGTACAAGGCGCAGAGCTCGCATCAGTCCTCCTTCTGTCGCGTTAGCTTGGTTCATCTTCGGCCGGCCGCCGCCGACGGGCGCGGCCCAGGGGGCGCCCGCCCCCAACGAAAAAGGCGGGTCTGCGACCCGCCTTTCCCTGGTGATGCGGACCGTCCTCAGGCGGCCATGCGCATCTTCAGCTTCTTCAGCGCATTGGCCTCGATCTGACGGATGCGCTCGGCCGAGACGCCGTACTCCGCCGCCAGCTCGTGCAGCGTGGACTTGGTCTCGGAGAGCCAGCGTGCCTCGAGGATGGCGCGGCTGCGGTCGTCCAGGCCCTTGAGCGCCTCATAGAGCTGCATGCGCTCGTTGCTCTCGGTGTCCTCGCGCTCGAGCTGCGCCGACGGCTCCATGCTCACGTCCGGCAGGTACGCCGAGGGGGCCACGGTGTGGCTGTCCTCGTCGCCGTCGTCCGGCGCGCCGTCGAAGGCCAGGTCGTGGTTGCTCAGCCGGGCCTCCATCTCCAGCACCGTCTCCGGCTTCACGCCCAGGTCCCGGGCGACGTCGTTGACCTCCTGGCGCGAGAACCAGCCCAGGCGCTTCTTGGAGCTTCGCAGGTTGAAGAACAGCTTGCGCTGCGCCTTGGTGGTGGCGATCTTCACGATCCGCCAGTTGCGCAGGATGAACTCGTGAATCTCGGCCCGGATCCAGTGGACGGCGAAGGAAACCAGACGCACGCCCATCTCCGGGTCGAAGCGACGCACGGCCTTCATCAGGCCGACGGTGCCCTCCTGGATCAGGTCGGGGAGCGCCAGCCCGTAGCCGGAGTAGCCCCGGGCGATGCGCACGACGAACCGCAGGTGGGACAGGACCAGCACGCGGGCCGCCTCCAGGTCGCTCTGCTGGCGCAGCCGCAGGGCCAGCGTGCGCTCCTCCTCGGCACTCAGCATGGGGAGCTGGTACACCGCGCTGATGTAGCTGTCTATGCTGCCCGTGGGCAACATGGTCGGCATCGCGAGCTCTTTGGACATCGTGACCTCAATACCTTAGCAAATTACTATGGAATTATGATACACAGAACGCTGCGCCCTGCCAAGTCCCATATCCCGCTGCCTGAATAGACATATGGCCCCCAGGGAAGTTCCCCGGTGACTCGGGGATAAAGAGTCTATTAATCAATGCGTTGTCTGATCAGGCGGGCTCGATTTCACTGAGGTGGCGACGGACCGCGAGCCAGGATCCAGCCAGCCCGAGAAGGCCGCTGCCTGCCAGCAGCGCCCCCAGGGTGGCCCTGT
>JASFUT010000371.1:0-3499 GCA_050050175.1 Chromatiales bacterium | reverse complement strand
TCCGGCCTTTCGGGTTGGAGAACTCCAGGATGCCCGGATCACGCCCGAGGTCCGGCGCGGTCCCGGCTCACCAGAATGATCCCGCGCGCTTGTACGTGCCTACGGCAACCTCAGCATCTCGTCATGCCCGGCCGAATGCTCTCCGACGCCTGATGCAGCGCACCGTCCCAGGGATTCAGGGCTCCCGCCCCAGTGCCAGCCGCCTTGGGCTACCGGGGGACAGGGCATGGCCAAGCTCGATCGGGAGACGCGCGTGACCATTCAGACCTCGTCGCAGCACAGCGTATCAAACGGTGAGGGCGCCCTTTTGCTCGAGGTGACCGAGGGGCTGTGCCGCACCACCGCCGGCGCCGGGCGGGCGGTGCTCGCCATATCTTGCCTTTGGGCTCGCGGATCAGCCGGCCGCCCGCCCCGTTACGCATTGCTCCGACAGAACGCCCCGAGGCTAACGAATAGGATAGCAACAAATGCCGCTGTAGCGCCCCCTGGTATCGATTCTGCACGGGCAGCACAACCGGTTGACCACCTTGCGACAGTTTGCCGCTAACCAGTTCCCGTATTGATGTGTAGGAATGACTGGGGGGAAGTACTGCGGTCTTGGATGAACGCCCTAGCGGGGGGAAGAGGCCCACGGGGGCCGGTTCGCAGGACTGGCCGTGAAACTGCCGGAGCCCGGTGTCACGTTCCCAGACGCACTCGGAGTGCAGAAAGCGGCATGGTCAAGGTAGCATTGAGCGGTGACCTCCAGATCTCCTTTCGCGACAAACTCCCAGCACCAGCTCCACCATTTCTCAAGACACTCCTCGACAGTCTCAGCCCGAGCGTTGCTCGCATAACCAAGAGCCAGAGAAAGCCAAGACACAGCGAGGAAGTTCGCGTCTGCACCCGCCGTTGCCGTTCCACATGCCGGGGTGGTTTCGTGAGCATTAGAGAGCCTCCAGCCTCCGGTTGACCAATAGTCGCCGGATAGATCGCAAGGCGCTAGAGTGGAAAGCAAGCCGTCTCTCCCGAGAAAGTCGTGCTCGCCATTCTTGAGACCGCCTTTCCCCTCGGCCTTGAAGACAACGGTAGCAGGGCCAAGGCCGCCGGAAGTGTGAACCGTTCACGCCCGGTTCGTGGGCCATTCGGGTTTACCGGTACGAGTCCCGGACGGGCGGAGTCGAACAACCAAACCTGCTCTCGGGCGGATGCCCGCGAGAGCGCGAACTCGGCTCTTGGCCGGGATGCGACCTCCACGACGCCGTAATATATGCGGTTATGAAGGACTCTTCCCGACGCTTTCTGGCGCTCAGCCTGATTTGCAGGGCCTCGTGTCCAATTTACTCCGAACCCTTCAACGGGTAGAAATGGATGCAGCAATGCCCTTTTATACTCGCTGCTATACTTCAATTGGACTTCCGGTATTCGTCCCTGTTGGGCTGTGCAAGCCACCGGATCGGAGGGAACGCGAGCCCCGCGGGGCGTGGGGTGGCCTCAGATGTTGGAGGCGAGGTTAGGCTTGTCGCCGCGGCCGAAGCGGTCTGCAAGTTTGTCCTGCGCATCGGGAGCGTGCGCGGGTTCTTGTCGGGCCGGGCACGACGACCCATTGGGGAGGAGTCCTGCCATCATGATCAGTCTACGCGCTCAGGTACTTTTCTTGGGTGCCCTGATGCTGGCGTTCGTAGGAGACACCCAAGCTGCGCCGAAGATAGAGCCGTTGCCTGCGACCGGCGCGGGATTCGTGCTCACGTCCGACGATTTCGGTGACCCCTGTGCCCAGGATCTGGGGGGCCGCCCGGTGCTGTACTTGAACCAGTCAGTCAACGTGGTGGATGTCACCGTTCAAGTGGCTAATTTGGGCGACACCAACCTGTTCCTGGAATGGCCGCTCCAAACCGTCGGAATTGTTATTCCGCCGTACGGCGACATGCGCAGACCGAGGATTGTCCGCGTGACGCTGAACCAGGGCGACTTTGTAAGGGTTGGGAGCCAGCAGGCTATCAATTGCGCCTGGTCTGCCATTGTCCAGCCGCACTGAGCTGGCAGTACCAAGGGTCTGAGGTTCAACGGCTTGAGAACGCTGCCGAAAGCCCCCGGGGCGCGGCAGCGTTGTTCGTTCCGGCGCAGAAGAAGGGTCCCTGTGCTCGACGTTGACCGTCAAACCGCCGCCGGACGATTCTCGCGGATCGTCTTGACGTCAGTCGTGTTGACTCCTTACTTGTGGATTATTGGGAACTGACCAACCCGGGGATGTTGGCCGCGGCTGTTGGATCAAGAAATACAGGAGCCTCGCATCAGCGGGGTTCTCTGTTCCTGGGAATGACCGCTGTCGGCCGCGGGCAGACGTAATGCGTCACCGCTGATAGAGCATCGTCTCTGGTCGGGTGTCGCTCAGGCCGCTCGGTACGGCGCAGCCGGCCCGCGGCGGCCAAGCGGGCGGTGGAGGCAGGCCCACCGGTCAGCTCCGTTCCTACTTCGCTGCGGGGCCGATGGACGTCGGAGGGTCGGAGGAGACGGCTTGGCGCTGGCGCCTCACAGCGCCCGGATGCGTTGCGCCTGCTCGTCGAGCCGGGCCAGAGCGCCCTCCTGCTCCTCCAGCCGGCCGCGTTCCTTGGCGACCACTTCGCTGGGCGCTTTCTCCACGAAGTTCGGGTTGGCGAGCTTCTTGCGGATACGGTCGAGGTCGGCGGCAAGCTTCGCGGTCTCCTTCCCGAGCCGGGCGAGCTCGGCCTCCTTGTCGATGAGCCCCGCCATCGGGACCAGCACCTTCATGCCCCCCACCAGGCCGGTGGCCGACTCCGGTCCGTCCTCGCCCTCCTCGAGCACGTCCACCGACTCGGTCCGGGCGAGGAAGTCGAGATAGCGCCGGCTCGCGCCGAGCCGGTCCCGGTCCTGCTCGGACGCGTGGGACAGCAGAATCGGGACCGGTCTGGCGGGCGCAATGTTCATCTCGCCCTTGATCCGACGGACGCTCAGGATGAGCTGCATGACCCAATCCATCTCGGCCTCGGCGTCTCCGTCCTCCAGCCCTTCGTCGGCCTCCGGGAAGGGGCGGAGCATGAGGGTGTCGCCGGACGCTGAGGCCAGGGGGGCCACGCGCTGCCACACCTCCTCGGTGATGAAGGGCATGATCGGGTGGGTCAGGCGCAGCAGGGACTCGAGCACCCGCACCAGGGTGCGCCGGGTGCCTCTAAGCGCCTCCTCGGTGGCGTCCCTGTCGGTCAGGATGGGTTTGGACAGCTCCAGATACCAGTCGCAGTACTCGTTCCAGGTGAACTCGTAGATGGCCTGGGCGGCGTGGTCGAAGCGGTAGCCCTCCGTGGAGGTGCGCACGGTGCGAATCGCCTTCTGGAGCCGGGAGAGGATCCAGCGGTCGGCGGTTGAGAGCTCGACCGCACCGCCGTTCTGCGCGCAGTCCCGGCCCTCGGTGTTCATCAGCACGTAGCGGGCGGCGTTCCAGAGCTTGTTGCAGAAGTTCCGGTAGCCCTCGATGCGCCCCAGGTCGAAGTTGATATCGCGC